>JAEWDG010000260.1 GCA_023390215.1 Bacteroidota bacterium
TTGCTGATATTATAACCGTTTCTTTTTACGTCCGATCTTACATTAGAAAAATTCACGGAATCACCCGCAGCGTTAGCTGTTAACTGCGAGGAAAATCCATTTGAATTATTGGTTTGGAAATTCACACCCGGGATCATAATAAATGTGTTGCTGGAGTCAGGATTAAACTCCAGGCGCATATTTAACCGGTGGTTGTTGTTTTCCGTAATCATATTCGAACGCTGGGTGGAAAACTGCTTTGCTGCGCCAAACGTTTCAGTATTGATCAACGACTCATTATTGTTCCGGCTGTTATTAAAAAAATAACTTCCTGAAACTTTCATCTTCTTACTCCACTGATCTGTATAATTGATTCCGAAAGCATTTGTTTTACTGATCCCGCTTTGCTGACCAACGAGAAAATTGCTGGCGCCGCCTCCCCCGCGATATCCTCCCCCACGGCTGTTACCGGTTCCTGTAACTCCCAGCAGATCCTGTGATCCGAAATTCTGCTGGTTTATATTGTTAAAATTCCCAACCAGTGAAATCCTCCTGTTGTTCTTGAAAAAACTCACGTTACCTCCGGCCGCATACCGGTCATCGGTTCCGTAACCGGCGTATATTCTACCGAACTGGCCGTTCTTTACACCCGTTTTGGTGACTACATTGATCGCTTTTACACTGTTGCCGTCATCTATACCGGTTAACTGAGCCTGATCGCTGAGCCTGTCGAATACCTGAATTTTATCCACTATTTCAGAAGGAAGGTTTTTTAATGCCGCGGATGCGTCATCGCCAAAAAAATCCTTTCCATCTATAGTAACTTTTTTTACCTGTTCGCCCTGGGCGGTTACGGTTCCGGATTTGTCCACTGTAATCCCCGGCATTTTTTTAATTAGATCTTCCGTGGTTGCATCCGGGTTTACCTTGTACTCACTTGCGCTGAATTGAGATGTATCGCCTTTCTGGGTTACGGCAGGTGCTTTGGCTACAATGGTAACAACAGAAAGGTCTTTACCCTGTTTGGCGAGCCAGATGGTTCCCAGCGCCCGTTGCGGATTAGCAGGGGTAAGCGTAATAAAAGCCAGATATTCCTGGTAACCTAATGCCGAGATTTTAACAATAAAACTGTCAGAGGCAAGATTTCCAAAAGCAAATGCGCCGGTTTCATCCGACACAGTGTTGGCAAGTTCCGTACTGTCGGCCTGTAAAAGCAGACTTACTGTTGCCGCCTTCACCAAGCTGCTATCTGAATTATCTCTAAGTGTTCCGGATATTTTTCCATTCTGCGCGCTAACTGCCTGAAGTATTCCCAGCATTAATATCGCCAGGAAAGCCATTTTTTTCATGTACACAATTTTTTCCATTGCTAAGACGACAACAGGACGCTTTACCTTCATTCTGAAATTTATCTGGTTCTTCATGTTTTTGCAATTTGTATGCCCTGACAGTTAGCATTTTGGAATATATTGCAGGCTTCAAAAAATAAAGAATAAATGGAATATAACAGGATTGTTGCGGTTACAGGACTAAGTGGCTTGTATGAACTGGTATCATCAAAAACAGACAGCGGAATCGTTCGTTCTCTGGAAGACAACAGTAAGAAATTCGTAAGCACGCGTG
The DNA here is from genome assembly GCA_023390215.1 of Bacteroidota bacterium. Lineage (GTDB taxonomy): Bacteria > Bacteroidota > Bacteroidia > Chitinophagales > Chitinophagaceae > Ferruginibacter. The sequence continues at coordinate 1,603 of JAEWDG010000260.1, forward strand.
TTCATGATTTTTCCCATCTGGAAAGCATTGAGGTATACACCCAACGCGATAACGTGAACCTGTCAGAGGTTTTCCTGGCTATGAAGGCAAGTGAGGAACCACTTCCCGATGCAAAAGCGGATAATAAAACATTACAGGCATATTTTGCAAAAGTGTATCCTGATATGGATTTCAGCCGGGTATATGGAAGTGACATGAAAAAAATGGTAAAATGGTTTGAGATTATTACGAAAAATAATATCGAGATCAAAGTACCGGGCGAAGGAGAAGAGGAAGAAACGCAACCCGAAGCATCAAAAAAAACGGTAAAAGAAAATAAAGAAACGCCTAAAGCCGCCTCTGCAAAACCGGCCACTGTTAAGTCCGCACCGGCGAAAAAGATCAATACGCCGCGCAAAATGGCTTAAGAGTAGCCACGGCCTGATCATTGTTTAATTCACCCAATTGCTTTTATCATGAATTATTCAGCAGACATTCGTAAGCTGCCGCGTCATTTTTTGCCGGCAGATTTCAGAGTAATAAACTGGGAAACACTTGAACCTTATTTTAAGGAGTTATCAGATCGTCCCATTAACAGCAAAGCTGAACTGGAACAATGGCTAAAAGACCAGAGTGAACTGGAAGCCGTGGTAAATGAAGATGCCTGCTGGAGGCAAATAAACATGACCAGGGATACGGCAAACAAAGAACTGGAAGATGCTTTCAATTTCTTTGTGATGGAAATTCAGCCTAAGATTCAGCCTTATGCTGATGCATTGAATAGAAAACTGGTGAACTCCCCTTTTTCCAGAGAATTAGACGAAGAAAAGTATTTTACCTATCTGCGCAATATCCGCAAAAGCATTGAATTGTTTCGCGAAGAAAATATTCCCCTGCAGGCAGAAATTTCTGTGCTTCAACAGCAGTATGGGCAGATCACGGGAGACATGACCGTTGAGGTAGATGGGCAGGAATATACATTGCAGCAGGCCGGAAAATTTCTGGAGAGTGAAGACCGCAGTCTTCGTGAATCTGTGTACAGAAAAATCCAGGAAAGAAGGTTAAAGGACAAAACTAAACTGGATGAACTTTTCGATAAGCTCGTAGCGCTTCGCAACAGGCTTGCAATCAACACAGGATTTTCTTCGTATACGGATTACCGTTTTAAAGAACTTGGCCGCTTTGATTATGGAAAACAAGACTGCTATCAGTTTCATGAGGCCGTAAAACAGGAGGTCATTCCTTTGGTAAGCAGGATACATGAAAGAAAACGTATCGGCCTGGGAGTAGCCAGTCTCCGTCCCTGGGATCTTGAGGCGGAACCAGCAGGATCGAAACCCCTGCACCCTTTCGAGAAAGGTTCAGAACTGCTGGAGAAATCCATTTCCTGCTTTAATGAACTTGATCCTTTTTTTGCAGCCTGCCTTTCGAGAATGAATGATATGCAACACCTCGATCTTGAAAGCAGGAAAGGGAAAGCGCCGGGCGGATATAATTGTCCGCTGGCAGAAAGTGGGGCTCCTTTCATTTTCATGAATGCTGCAGGTCAGATGCATGACGTAACGACCATGGTTCATGAAGGTGGTCACGCAGTGCATTCATTTCTTGCACACCCATTAGAGCTTAGCGGTTTCAAGGAATATCCAATGGAAATCGCAGAAGTAGCGAGTATGGCCATGGAGCTTTTTTCGATGGATCATTGGGATAAATTTTTCGACAACCCAGACGACCTGAGACGCGCGAAAATTCACCAGCTTGAAAGAGTGATCACCATCTTTCCCTGGATCGCCGTAATTGACAAATTCCAGCATTCGATCTACAATAATCCCTTCCACACGCACGATCAGAGAACCGAAGCCTGGAAAAATATACTACTGGAATTTCATGATCATGTAATTGATTATTCAGGACTGGAAGAATACAGGGCCAACGCATGGCAACGCCAGTTACATCTTTTTGAAGTGCCATTCTATTATATTGAATACGGGATCGCTCAACTGGGAGCAATTGGCATGTGGATGCAGTTCAAGAAAGACAGGAAACAAGCTATGCGCAATTATTGTGAAGCCCTGAAGTTGGGAGGAACCCGAACACTTCCTGAATTGTATAAAGCCGCAGGTCTCTCTTTCGATTTTTCACCCGCACAAATAAAAACACTAATGGAATTTGTGAAAGACGAGATGGAGAAACTGGAAAAGAACTAAGGCCTACCTGCACTCCGCGCAGAGCCCCGAAACCACCATTGCAGCCTGGGTTGGCTTAAATCCTTTCGGAAGTTTTACTTCGGGAACCGTTACATCATCCAGGCAAATTGTTTTATTACAAATGTTGCAAACAAAATGCACATGATTATCGTGATGATGTCCACCGGCGCAATCCTGACGGCATAAAGCATACATTATCGAATTGTCGGTTGTGGGGATTTGATGAATAATTCCTTTTTCCACAAAGGTCTGAAGTGTACGGTATACCGTTACCCTGTCAAATGCGGCGTCTGTTTTTCTTTCGATATCAGCATGCGCCAGAGCCCCTTCAGATTCAATAAAGAGAGAAAGGATTTGCTTACGTCCTTCGGTGACGCTGAGTTCATTCTTTTTTAAAATATCCAGTAAACGGTCCATATTTTATCCCGGGTTATTTGAAAAAGGACTTAGGAAACGGTTATGGTCAACTTTTTCTTTAAGCAAACCGTCAATATCCTTTAATAATTTTTGTACTTCATTTTCCTTCAGCCCGTCATAGATTCCACGAACCCTTCCATAA
>JAEWDG010000318.1 GCA_023390215.1 Bacteroidota bacterium
GTTGCATTAACCTCCGCTTTTAATTTCCCATCAGTTGAAAGAAGACTGCCTTCAAAGACCAGCCTGGTTTCTCTGATAATTGCACGTGCGGATATAGGTGTACTACACCCTCCCATCAATGCACGCAGGAAATCTTTTTCAACTGTGGTACATATCGCGGTAGGTTTATCATTAAGTAATGCACAGGCCTCTAAAACTTTTTCATCATTGGTTCTACCCACAACCATGATGGCTCCCTGTGCAGGAGCGGGTAGCATCCACCCGAGTTCAATAGAATTTTCAGGGCGTTTATTAATTCTTTCCAGCCCGGCCGTAGCAAAGATCGCGGCAGTCCATTCGCTTTCGCTGAGTTTGCTCAAACGGGTATTTACATTGCCCCGGAGATTTTCCAGGCGGTGATGCGGATACCGGTTCAGCCATTGAGCTTTTCTGCGAATGCTGCTGGTAGCGATCAGTGCATGTAATCCCATGAGTTCTTCTTCTGCTAAAATCTTCTCCCTGAAAACAAGGAGATCAGAAGATTTCGCTCTTTTTAAAATAGCGGCTACTGATATATCAAAGGGGAGTTGAGTAGGTACATCTTTCATCGAATGTACCGCGATATCAATTTTATTATTCAGTAAAGCGAGATCCAGACTTCTTGTAAAAATTCCCTGTACGCCCATCTCATATAATGGTGTAACCAGGTCTACGTCGCCTTCACTTTTTACCGGAACCAGTTCAGTCTGATATCCGTGCTGTTCAAGCATTGACCTGACCAGGTTCGACTGCCACAGGGCCAGTTCACTTTCACGGGTGCCAATTCTGATCACCATATCAATTGATTGAACCTGCAAGAAAGCCGTGCAACGCTTCAAGATAAAAACATCCGCTGGGAACTTCGGATTTCATGTGTGAGGCTATTCCGCGAATAACTTTCTGCATTCGCTGCTCCGGGCAAGATTGAGCTGTATTATTACTGTAAGCCTGAATTTCCTGCAATTGCTTTTTTACGGTTTGTAATACCGGAGCATGTCTGCGCATTTCATGCCATTCGAGGAAGCCGTCAATGGTTTCCCTGATAATATTCTCCGCGCGGGGTACTTCCCCTACCCGTTTACGTAAGGTTTCATCTTTGAGTTTGGCAAGGGAGTCGACATCCATTAACGATACTCCGTCTATAGTCGTGATATCTTTAGCAACATTGCAGGGTATGGAAAGGTCGATAAAAAGTTTCTTTGCATCATGGCTGATCATTTCCCTGGTAATGATCTCCGCCGGTGCCCCAGTTGCCACTATAACAATCCCGGAAGTTGCAACAGCGTTCTCCAATTCAGCGTAAGGAAGATATCCAACTCCGAACGATTTTGAAAGCGTCTCGGCAGTTGCGTTCGTGCGGTTGATAAGTGTCACTTCGCTTCCGGGTAAATAATCTATGAGGTTCTTACAGGTGTTTTTTCCGATTTTTCCTGTTCCTATCAATAAAACATTCCTGTTATCTAAATCTCCACTGAATGTTTTCGCGTACTGCACCGCTGTGAAGGAAACCGATACCGATCCGCCGCTAAGCTCAGTTTCTGTGCGAATTCTTTTGGTCGACTGTAAAACAGCATTAACCATTCGTTCCAGATATGGACCCAGTTTATCAGCTTGCTTTGCTTTTTTTGCAGAAAGTTTCAACTGGCCAACGATCTCATAGTCTCCCAAAATTTGGGAGTCGAGCCCGGCAGCTACACGAAATAAATGGCTGATCGCTTCAATGGAATTCTTAATATATGCCTGTGAAAGAAAAATTTCAGGTGAACCTTCTGTTTCGGAACAAAGCAGTTCGATCAGTGCTCCCGCCTCTTCAGCGAACCCGTAGATCTCAGTGCGGTTACAGGTTGACAGCACCATAAGTTCAGATACCCCGTATTCTCCTGCTTTTGTCAGAATATTGTCATAACCCTCGCCTGAAACGGCAAACTGGCCACGAAGCGCCGTATCGGTTTTTCGATAGTTTATGCCCACCACGAAAAAAGAATCTAAAACAAACCTGTGCATATTGATTTTCAACGGTTGCAAAAATACTTATGTAATCACAGAACTCCTTTTGATGCCTGTCATTGCATTGTCATATCTCAGCTGATTGTCATCATATTCACAAAGGGGCTATCGTCATGTGGATTAATGCATTTTCAACTATTATCAATCTTACATTTGCAGTTACAGTATGAATAAAAGATCAGGCGTCTTACTCATGAATCTCGGCTCACCGGATTCAACGCGCACTTCTGACGTAAGAAGATATCTCAACGAATTTTTGATGGATGAAAAAGTTATTGACATGCCTTATCTGTCGAGGCTAATGTTGGTAAAAGGCATCATTACTCCTTTCCGAGCACCAAAATCTGCGGCGGCGTATAAAACCATCTGGACAAAAGATGGAAGTCCGCTGATCGCGATTTCCAGGGCGCAGGAAAAACTGGTAAAGCAAAAAATGAACATTCCTGTCGCGATCACGATGCGTTATGGCAACCCTACACCTGATGCCGGTTTTGAGGATCTGCTTAAACAGGATGATAAACTGGATGAGGTTATCGCTGTTCCGCTCTACCCGCACTATGCCATGGCATCTTACGAAACGGCGGTGGATCACCTGAAAGCAGCATATAAAAGAAACAATTATTCTTTTGATCTGAAAATTGTTCCCGCTTTTTATAATGATCCGGGATACATTGATGCTTTGGTCCAAAAAGTCAGGCCCTATCTTGAAAAACCATTTGACCATTTATTATTCAGCTATCACGGCATCCCCGCCAGGCATTTACTAAAGACGGATCCTACACATTCACATTGTTTGAAAGTTGCTGACTGTTGCAATACGCCATCTGACGCGCATAAATTCTGTTACCGTCATCAATGTTTTGAAACGACACGACTCGTAACAAAAGCACTACAGCTTCCGCAGGAAAAATTCAGCATATCGTTTCAATCCCGCTTAGGAAAAGGATGGCTTGAGCCATTTACCGATATACAATTGGAAAAATTTCCGGCGCAGGGTATTAAAAAATTGCTGATCATTTCACCCGCATTTATCAGTGATTGCCTGGAAACTTTGGAGGAACTGGAAGAAAGAGGTAAAGCAATTTTTATGGATGCCGGGGGTGAAACTTATGAAATGATCCCCTGTTTGAATACTGATGTGCTGTGGATAGATGCGCTTGTAGAACTGATCAGAAACAAAATGCGGGAACCTGCAACTGCATAACATGATCTATTTCTACGTAAAAGCGGTTCATATTATATTCATCGTTACCTGGTTCGCCGGGTTGTTTTATATGCCGAGGCTGTTTATCTATGCTACCGAAGCGCAGGAGAAAACGGAGCCTGAAAAATCCATCCTTACCCGGCAGTTTCAAATGATGAGTAAGCGGCTCTGGTATGGAATTACCTGGCCCTCTGCAGTCCTCACGCTGATTTTTGGAACCTGGATGGGATTACTATACGGAACGCTTGCAAACTGGTTGCTAATCAAAATTTGTTTCGTCATCCTGCTTTATGCCTATCACTTCAGTTTACATGTATTGTTCAAACAGGAAAAAAATGGGATTTTTATTTACTCTTCCCAGCAACTCCGTATCTGGAATGAAGTGGCAACCATTTTTTTAATTGCTATTGTTATGCTTGCTGTGGTAAAACAAGGTGTCAGTTTAGTTTATGGCCTTACCGGATTGGTACTCCTTATTGTCTTATTACTCTCTGCGATTAAATTATATAAATCATTCAGAAAATGATGGGGCGTTTATTCCCTTCCCCGCAGATTAATTTTCGAAATACGTTTCCCGCAGATCGCGCGAATTCCCGTAGATTAATTTTGAAAAATTTCCCGCAGATCGCGCGGGTTAACGCAGCCTAATTTTCGAAATACGTTTCCCGCAGATCGCGCACATTCCCGCAGATTGATTTTCGAAACATATTTCCCGCAGATCGCGCGGATTTCCGCAGATTAATTTTCGAAACACATTTCCCGCAGATCGCGCGGATTCCCGCAGATTGATTTTCGAAATACGTTTCCCGCAGATCGCGCGGGTTAACGCAGCCT
>JAEWDG010000325.1 GCA_023390215.1 Bacteroidota bacterium
AGCTAAACGTTCCGCCAAAAATGGGAATCTCCATTCTTTTCCATCCCAATGTGTCTTCCAGAGAAAATATCTTAACGCCTATCATTTCCGCGAGCAGGGCATTCGCTATAAAAAATCCTCCAAGAATGACAAATAACCGGGTGCTCTTGCTTCGCAGAATGCTGTGGATCATGAGTTAAATTAAGTAAAAAAGAAATACCAGACCTGCAATGGGAATACGATCAGGTTAAACAAAAGCAGCTTGCGGGATATCGACCGGACTGCCGGCCTTTTAAAAAATATTCCGGCAATGATAAAAAAGACCAGATTGATAAAAATTGCGCCATATCCCAGGATCACGATCGTAGCAGTTAATGGTTGAAAAGGCAGAATACCATCTGCGTTTCCTTTTGCATGCCGGGATACTTCAATGAACCTCAGCACCGCTGCGATAATGAAGCAGACGTTGCAGATGAAAACGATCTTTGAAAATATCCGCATATCAGATCGATTTTCCTTTTAGCATGGGGACGAAAGAAAAATGATCGAAAGCTTCTTCAGTCAGGGAGCCATCCGCATTTTTCCATATGCGTAACATTCTTTGCGAGCCTCCCTCATCTTTTGGAATTACCATATAGCCCCCCGGTTTGAGTTGCTCAATCAATTTCGGAGGAATAAAAGGTGCGGCCGCTGTAATGATAATCTTATCAAATGGAGCGAAAGTGGGTAATCCTTCAAAACCGTCTCCATAAAAATATTTAATGGAAGGATATTTTTTCCGCAGTATGAAATCTTTGCCACTGTCGAAAAGCTTTTTCTGCCGCTCAATGGTAAAAACCTTTGCACCCATTTCTGCGAGCACCATGGCTTGGTACATGCTTCCCGTCCCGATCTCCAAAACCTTTTCATGCGGCTTCACCTGTAAAAGCTGGGTTTGATAGGCCACGGTATAGGGCTGCGAAATCGTTTGACCTTCCGCTATGGGAAAAGCCCGGTCCTCATAGGCTATATTGTCCAATGCTGTATCGAGGAAATAATGCCGGGGGATATTCATGATCGCAGCCAGCACATCTTCATCAGTTATCCCTTTCTCCCTCAGAGAATCCACGAGTTTTTTCCTCAACCCCTTATGCCGGTAGGTATCCTCAAATTTTCTCATAAAGATGCAAGTTAAAAAATACGGCACACAACACTCAATACGGGAGGATCCTTTCTTATCTATTTTATCGGGCAATATTTTATCGCGGGAGAAATATCTCCGTTTTCTTATTCCGTTTTGAGTTAATCTAAACGCGCAAAAAATTAAGCCTTAGTATACCTTTGAAAAATAAAAATTATCTGCGTTTGTAGGCAGGCACCTGTCATCAAATTAACGCTGAATCGCACTGTTCCGGTTATTGAAAAGGTTGTTCCTGTTCTCATTTAAAAAATTGTTCGTCGCATTTGCCTTATTCACGGAGTTATTCACAACATTCACGGCGTCGTTATAGGCGTTTACTTCTTCTTTGGTATGGTTGGATTTTTTATCGAAATCTTTTTTTAAGCTTTCAAATTTTTCCTTTGCAAGCAGGTAAGCAGTTTGTTCGGCTATTTTTTCATTCGCTTCCTTAAGGTAAAATTGAAGTAATTGCTTCAAGGCGTTGCGCATGCCGTCGTCACCGTAACCTGCAGCGAGCGCATCGAGTTTCGTCAGCGCCTCCTGGGCGTACTGAGCAAGTGCGTTACGGTCCTGTTCGATGGCCGTAATGTTTTCCTTTTTTATTGCATTCAATAAAATTTCTTCCTGTAATTGCGGTTTGAATGAAATCAGGAACATCTGATGATAATGTTTGTTCACTGCACTTAGTTTTTTCAGCATTTCAATAAAACAGAGTCTGCATATTCATATATAATGCCGCGCAACACCTGGAACCTGATATATTTTTGCCACCGCAAGGCCATTTCTTTTACATCGCAGGTGATTCTTTTCATGGGCGAATAAAATAAATGCCGGAGCGGGTCCGGCATTGTATGGTTTAAAATCTTAAGCCGGACAATTAATCAAGTTTAAGTTCTTTTATAATTCGGGCGATACGCTCGTCCAGCTTTTTCTCGGTAGATTCAAAATCTTCTTTTCTTTCCAGTTTTGTATTTACGCTGAAATAGTATTTGATCTTCGGTTCTGTACCACTCGGCCTTGCTGAAATTTTACTTCCATCTTCGAGTACGAACTGGAGCACATTGCTTTTTGGAATATCAATTTTCCAAGTCTCACCTGTATCAAGATCTTTGCCCATCTGCAACTCATAATCGAGTAATTGTTTGACTTTTATACCATCCAGTGATTTGGGCGGATTTTTACGGCTCTCTTCCATCATCTTCGAAATTTCGGCCGCTCCATTCATTCCTTTTTTCGTGATGCTTACCAGCTCTTCTTTATAGAAACCGTATTGGATGTAGAGATCGATAAGCTTTTCGAACAGGGTTCTTCCTTTTTCCCTTTCATAAGCAGCCATCTCACAAAGCATACATACCGCGCTAACCGCGTCTTTATCCCTGATCTTATCACCGATCATCAATCCAAAACTTTCCTCTCCTCCGATGATATAATTTTCTTTCCCTTCTTTTTCTTTGATCAAAGATGATATCCATTTGAAACCGGTGAGTACATTATAACAGTTCACCCCATTCGCTTTAGCGATCTCATCAATCATATCTGTGGTGACAATTGTTTTAATCACCATGTCATTCGGTTTGGCAATACCTTTGTCCTTACGCGCTTCGATCATATAATTAAAAGCAAGCATGGCTGTTTGGTTTCCGTTCATCAGTACCCATTCGCCTTTATGATTTTTGATCCCTAAGCCCACACGATCGGCATCAGGATCCGTACCTGCAAGAATATCTGCATCCAACTGCTTCGCTTTTTCCAATCCCATACTCATGGTCTCTCTTTCTTCAGGATTAGGATATTTAACGGTTGGGAAATTCCCATCGGGCTTTGCCTGCTCCTCAACAATATGAACATTTTCAAAACCATATCGTTTTAAAGCATCCGGAACCAGCATGATACCTGTTCCATGAATGGGCGTATAAACGATCTTCAGGTCTTTCTGCTTTCTGCATACTTCAGGATTGATGCTTAGTTGCTGCACCATATCCAGATAAGCCTTGTCCACATCGGCGCCAATGAGTGTAATCAGGCTCTCCCCCCCATTCCACTTCACCTCATCCACGGAAGTGATCTTCTCCACTTCTTTAATGGTGTTTTTATCATGTGGCGAAACCATTTGTGCACCATCATCCCAATATGCTTTGTAGCCATTGTATTCTTTGGGGTTGTGGCTGGCCGTACAAACCACACCACCTTTGCAACCGAAATAACGTATGGCAAAACTGATCTCCGGCGTTGGCCTTAACGATTCGAAAAGATAAACGCGTATTCCGTTCGCCGCAAATACGTTCGCCGTTATCTCCGCGAACGTGCGGCTGTTATTGCGACTGTCGTGGCCAATTGCCACGCTGATTTCTGATCCCCAAACCTGTTTCAGGTAATTCGCATACCCTTGTGTGGCCATACCGACTGTATATTTATTCATCCGGTTGGTTCCCACGCCCATAATTCCTCTCAGACCTCCCGTACCAAATTCCAAATCTTTATAAAATGCCTCCGTGAGCTCATCAGGGTTTTCAGCCTGCATTTTTCTGATCTCATTTTTCGTGGCTTCATCATAATTACCATTAAGCCAGGTTTCCACTTTTTGTTGAATTTGTTCATTCATTTTACTGTCAATTAAGGTTACCAAAAGTAGCCCATTATCATGATTAACGCCAGCACTCGTTATTTTTGTTTCATGAAGCCAGCCTTATCTCTCCGCCCGGCTGTATGGGCGTCGCATGCATCTCCAAAAAGGTTGGCGGACTTAAGTACCGTGGTGAGGCTAAGTATGATTTTGATTTTTGGCGTCGCCGGCCTTAATTCATATGGGCAACCAGGTAAGGATTCAACGAAACAAATATTAAAACCTGAGTGTTTTCCACAACATTTCAGTTATCCCTATTCCAAAGCAAAAGTTCGTGCAGTTGCCATAACAAATGTTGTGGGATACAGCGGCGCAATGATTGGTCTATATTCCGCCTGGTATAAAGACTATCCCCAGTCGAGCCTGCATGCTTTCAACGACATTAATGAGTGGAAGCAGATCGATAAGATCGGCCATGCATACAGCGCTTATGCTGAAAGTAAAGCCAGTATGGAACTCTGGCGATGGACAGGCGTTTCCCGTAAAAAGCAGATATGGCTGGGAGGATTAAGCGGCGCGGTTTATCAAACTGTAATTGAAACCCTGGATGGATTCAGTGCGGAATGGGGATGGAGTTGGGGGGATTTCGGCGCGAACGTGACGGGAAGCGGAATGCTGATTGCGCAGGAACTTGCCTGGGATGAACAAAGAATTCAATTCAAATTTTCGTTTCACCGTAAACGTTATGATAATCCCGAACTGAACCTGCGAAGTGATAAGATCTTCGGCAGCAGTACGGCAGAGCGATTCCTGAAAGATTATAATGGCCAAACCTACTGGCTGAGCACCGCTCCCGCCGCCTGGAACGCTCATAGCAGACTGCCGGCCTGGCTTCAGCTCGCAATAGGAACGGGCGCCGAAGGCTTATTTGGAGGTTACGATAATATAGGCCGCGAAGAAAACGGAGACATTAGTTTCAACCACCCGGAAATAAAAAGGGTAAGACAATGGTATCTTGCTCCTGATATTGATCTTTCAAAGATCCGGACACGGAGAAAAGGAATCAGAACCGCGCTCAACCTGATCAATATTGTCAAATTTCCCACTCCCGGGCTTGAACTTTCCGGTGGAAAATTAAAATGGAGGTGGCTGATCTTTTAGTTACTGAATATAGGCTCCTATAACAGAACCATCTTTTACTTCAACTACAATATTCTGTTCACTTGTGGTGGAAATGGAGATGCCTACATAATCTACAGTTACCGGGAATTTTTTATGCGTGCGTTCAACAAGCGCCAGCGTTTCTATTTTTGCAGGCTTCAGGTCCAGCAATGGTTTTAGGGCATACAACATGGTTCGTCCGCTGTTCGCCACATCATCCACAAGAATTATTGAATTATGATCCGCGCCGGGATGTTCACTCAAACGGATATCGCCTGGATTTTTTTTATCTATACTGAGCTCAATGAGTTTTGCATCGATATGCGCCCCGGAAAGATGCGCAGCCAGTTGCCGTGCAATATGGATCCCGTTTTCTTTTATGCCAACCAGCATCACCGTCGTAATTCCCGGATTGCGTTCAGCTATTTCAAGCGCCATGCGACGCAGTTTGCGGTCGGCTGTTTCTTTATCGAGTATCATAAGCGTTGCCCTTCACCGCAATATTAACTATTAAATCCGTTAACTTAGCCGCGATTAATCGCCACTATGCATTATTTACAACAGGTAGCTTTTATTCTGCTTGCCGCGTTTTCTGTTTGGTTATTTACGAAGAACATTCTTAAGATCCGCCGCAACATTTTGCTGGGAAAAGATGAATACCTGAAAGACAATCCGGGAGAAAGGTGGAAAAACATGCTGTTGCTGGCTTTCGGACAAAAAAAAATGTTCCGTAATCCGCTTGTGGCCCTGATGCATTTTGTGATCTACGCGGGTTTCATCATTATCAATACCGAAGTTCTGGAG
>JAEWDG010000330.1 GCA_023390215.1 Bacteroidota bacterium
GACCCCATGATCTGCATAAAGTATTAGGGGTAAGAGATCTGACTTTTTTGGGAATTGCGGCGGTAATCGGCGCCGGTATATTTTCCACTATTGGCACAGCAGCCTACAATGGAGGTCCCGGCATTTCCATTTTGTTTGTGATAACAGCGATCACCTGCGCATTTTCTGCGCTTTGTTATGCGGAGTTTGCCAGCAGGGTACCCGTTGCCGGTAGTGCTTACACATATTCATATGTTACGTTCGGAGAAGTGGTGGCCTGGATCATTGGCTGGGCGCTGATTCTTGAATATGCAATTGGAAATATCGTTGTTGCCATCTCATGGAGTGGCTATTTCAATAACCTGCTTGTTCATATTTTTCATATTCATTTGCCAGACTGGCTTTTGGTTGATCCGCAAACCGCCCATGACGCATTTACGCTGGCAACCGAAAAACTGGCTTCACCTGGCGGGCTAAGCGCAGAGGATATTAAAAACTATCAGTTTGCTGTTGACGCTTATCATTCAGCGCCAACCATAGGTTCGATGCACATATTTTTTAATCTTCCTGCATTGATCATCGTGGCCCTTGTTACCTGGCTGGCATTTGTGGGGATGAAGGAAAGTAAACAGTCGGCCAACCTCATGGTGATCTTTAAGATCATCGTCATCATCTTTGTGATCGTTGCGGGCGCTTTTTTTGTTGATACCAATAACTGGCGTCCTTTTATGCCCAATGGTTTTGAGGGCGTGTTGAAGGGGGTTTCCGCGGTATTCTATGCCTATATTGGATTTGACGCGATATCTACTACGGCAGAAGAATGTAAGAATCCTCAACGTGATATGCCGAGAGGAATGATTTATTCATTGCTTATCTGTACGGGCCTGTATATTCTGATTGCCCTGGTGCTCACAGGTATCGAAAATTATGCTTCATTTAAAGGTGTAACGGATCCACTTGCTTTTGTATTCGAGAAACGCGCTCCCTGGATCGAGAAAGTTATTTCCATCAGTGCGGTGGTAGCCACTACTTCGGTTCTTCTCGTTTTTCAGATCGGTCAGCCAAGGATCTGGATGAGTATGAGCAGAGACGGTTTACTGCCTAAAGCCTTCCGTAAAATTCACCCGAAATATAAAACTCCGTCTTTCTCTACAATTGTAACAGGAATCATCGTTGGGATCGGCGCCCTGTTACTGGAAGCTAATCTCGTTACCGATCTTACAAGCATTGGAACCTTCTTCGCTTTTGTTCTGGTATCATGGGGTGTACTGCTTTTACCAAGGCTGCCCAAACAGGAAGGAAAATTCAGTTTGCCATATATTAACGGGCAATTCATTGTACCTGCGGTATTTATTGGATTTCTGATATTGATGCGTGGCCGTTTGGAATCGGCGTTTCAGAATCTTAGTACAGAAGGATACCAGGAAATTCTGTTTATCGTTTTTCTGCTTATCGCCGCTGCGTTTTCTATCATGAGTTATATAAAGAAATATTCCCTAATCCCGGTGTTGGGTGTTTTATCCTGCCTGTACCTCATGATTGAAATTCCATTGATAAGCTGGATGTGGTTTTTCGCATGGATGGCGTTGGGATTGGTTGTCTATTTCCTGTATGGTTACCGGAACAGCAGGCTGGTGAGTCATCCTGATTAGATAAGTTTATTTTTGTGGCATGAAATACGAGATCGGTGATAAGATTGTAGTGTTGATGACGGATGAGGAAGGAACCGTGGTTGATATTATCAACGATAAAATGGTGCTGATTGAAGTGAGGGGTGTACGTTTTCCAACATATACCGATCAGATCGATTTCCCATATTTTAAGATGTTCAGCCAGAAACTGAAAAAGCCTCCTGAGAAAAAAAAGATCTATATCGATGAACTTAAAAGGGAAAAACAAACATCCCGGATGACGCCAAAAGGCGAAGGAGTGCGATTGGTATTTTTTCCCATATTCGACAAAGATGTTTTCGAAGATGATATTGTTGAAAAACTGAAAGTTTATCTCGTTAATGATAACGCCGAAGTTTACCAGTTTGATTATAAAATAAGTTTTGGTGCTGATCCTTCATTTGAACTGAAAAATGAGATACGTGCAGGTGCCGATTTTTATTTGCATGATATAGATTTCGATGATATTAGTAGTAACCCAAAGTTCGATGTGGTTTTTTCTTTGTCCAAGCCGGATAAACGAAAGGCACCATACTTTGAAACGCAACTGAAACTGAAGGGAAAGCAGGTATTTAAACGGATCGAAGAGTTGCATTTAAAAAACGAGGCTTCTTTTTCCTATGATCTATTCATTGTATATCCTGATAAAAAATCGGAAGACAAAATAGATCTTTCGAAACTCAATAAGGCAGGTTTTAAAGTGTACGATATCGGCGAAGCCAGAGAATATCTCCCTCCCGCAAGAACCCTCCTCGATCTTCATATCGACAAGCTCAGCGATCAGCCGGAAAAATTGAAAGCTGACCAGATACTGGATATCCAACTGAGAGAATTCGAAAAATATTTTGATCTCGCACTGGCCCATAGAATTCCGCAGCTTACGGTTATACATGGTATTGGCGGAGGTATTTTACGCGATGCTATCCACCAGGAACTAAAATCGAAAAAGCAGGTTAAACGATTTGTTAACCAATATGACCCCCGCTACGGATACGGTGCTACAGAGATATTCTTTGCATATAAATAAGGCCATCTTTAAGGAAAATTCCGGAGGCTTATCTTTGCCGTATGGTGAGCATCGTATTAATAATCATTTTTGTTTTAGGATATCTGGCAATTGCATTTGAGCATAAGCTTCGCCTGAATAAAGCAGCAGCCGCGCTCATGACGGGCGTACTCTGCTGGACGGTATACGTTGCTTCAGGCGATGTTACCCATCAGTTTGCGGAAGAAGAATTAACCCATCATCTTGGTGAAATAGGCTCTATCCTTTTCTTTTTACTTGGTGCAATGACCATCGTTGAGCTCATCGACTCCTATGAAGGATTTTCGCTCATTACCCGGAGGATCACAACAAAAAGCACATCCAGGCTCCTGTTTACGATAAGTGTGGTAACATTTATATTATCGGCTTTGCTGGATAACCTTACGACAGCTATTGTGATGACCTCGCTTTGCATTAAGATCATCAACGACAAAGAATTACGGCTCTGGTTTGCAGGAATGATCATCATTGCCGCAAATGCGGGCGGGGCCTGGTCGCCGCTTGGTGATGTTACTACGACGATGCTTTGGATAGGGGGGCAGATCTCTGCCGCAAATATTATTCAGCAACTGTTGCTTCCAGCGATCGTGGTGCTGGCAGTTCCGTTAAGCATACTTATGTTTAAATTCCGCAAGCATGAGTTCCAGGCGAATGTATTAAAAGAACATACTTCTATCGAAACCAAAGACAGCCGTATTATTTTGATTTCGGGAATTGGATTATTGCTGTTCGTTCCGCTGTTCAAAACGATCACACATCTTCCGCCTTTTATGGGAATGTTACTCGCACTGGGCATTATGTGGATCGTTACCGCGGTTATGAAGAAAAGAGATCCCGAACGTGCAGCGGAAAAGCTAACGGTTGCAGAGGCATTGCAACAGGTAGATTCACCGAGTATTTTATTCTTTCTGGGCATCTTGCTTGCAGTCGCTGCATTGCAATCTTATGGCTTATTGCAGGGGATGTCTGCATTTTTAAGCAGTGTATTACATAATGATTATCTCATTGGAATCACCCTTGGAGTGCTTTCTGCGATTGTTGACAATGTGCCGTTGGTGGCCGCTGCACAGGGTATGTACGACCTGAACAGTTACCCAATGGATCATAGTTTTTGGGAATTTCTCGCTTTAACAACAGGTACCGGAGGAAGCATGATCATTATCGGATCAGCTGCGGGCGTAGCCGTTATGGGAATAGAACATGTCGATTTTATCTGGTACCTGAAAAAAATCAGTTGGCTGGCCTTAGTGGGATTTATCGCAGGTGTCCTTGTGTTTATGATGATGCATTGATCATTTAAGCGGACGTTTCTTGATCATTCCGCCTTTCATATCTTTTACTGAACTCATCACAACAAATGCGTTCGGGTCAATTTTTTCTATCTCCAGCTTTAATTTGTTCACTTCAAGCCGGGTTATAATGGTATAAACAATCTTCATTTCACCATAATTCTTCTCGCCGCTTTTACCGTATCCTCTTTCTCCTTTGTAAACCGTGACACCCCGGCCGAGTTTATCGATCACCATTTGCGCGATCTTATCTGGTTTTACTGAAATGATTGTAACACTCGTATATTCTTCGATGCCTTCGATAAGAAAATCAACGGTTTTTGATGCTGCCAGATAAGTGAGCATCGCGTATAACGCTGTCTCAACGGATATTAACCAGGCTGCGCTGGAAAATATCACAATGTTTACAATCAGGATCACATCGCCGATCGTTAACCCGGATTTCCGGCTGACGGCGATAGCCAGTACTTCCGTTCCATCGATCACACCACCACCTCTCACTGCCAGACCAATTCCGGCGCCCAGGAAAAATCCTCCGAATACCGCAACCAGCAGTTTATCATTTGTTATTTCGGGATAGGGGAAGAAGGCAGCTAAAATAGCGAGCATCAGTATGCCAATTCCAGTTTTGAAAGCAAATTGCCTTGAAATGATATTATATCCTACAATGATAAAAGGCATGTTGATGATGATGAGCAAAAATGGAAGATAGACCCCCGAGAGTTCTGCAATCATCAATGAAATTCCCGTGGCGCCCCCGTCAAGAAAATCATTGGGCATTAAAAAACCCCTTAATCCAAAACCGGCAGATAAGGTGCCAACAAAAATCAGGATAAAATCGACCAGGAATTTTCTGGCTACCAGGCGCCGCTCCACAGCACGCCGGGCTTTATGATAGCCGCTTACAGGATCTGATTTGATCGGACCTCCCCAAAAGCTTTTAATGATATTTTTCAAATTCTGTTTCAAGAGAAGTTTTTATCAGATCAGATAAGGCTCTTCTTTAAGCTCCTGCTGCTCTTCACTGTTCGTTGATTTGGAAAATACCATCCCTATCATCAAAACAAGAGAAGTTAAAAAGATCACCTGTATTACAACTGCACGGTTGATAAAGGAAATGGATTGTTCAGCTGTTATCGAAAGAAACAGAAGGATATTGATCAGTCCGCGGGGAGCTACGAACAGTAATGGCGAAATTTTCATTTTAAACATCCGGAGGATAAGCACTCTCAAAAGATAAATACCGGCCACAATTCCACCCGACCATAAAAACGTTTCGGTATTGAGTATTTCGGATGCTTTCATCAGGTAGCCAAATAACAAAAAGAACAGGGCGCGGACGATAAACGCGGCCTCAGTAACAATTTCCCTGAATTTAAAGATCTGTTCATTCAGGTTCATCGGGTTTAATTTCTGAATGATCCTGAATCTTTTCAATTCATCCAGGTTACCGAGGAACAAGCCAAAAAGCAAAATGAAGATCAGTGCAGGTAAATTGTATTCTTTGGATATTTCGTAAACCAGGATAACAAGGATAACAATTGGAGCAAATTTCACGTGGTGATCGATCTTTGACAATAGTAGTGCTAATCCAACAGTAGCAACGAAGGAGATCAGCGCCATCATTAATAATTCCAGTCCGAAATTTCCAAAACTGTTGAGGTTAATGCTGCTGTTGATCGCGAAAAAATTAAAGAACAGGATCCCGAGTATATCAGCGAAACTGCTTTCGTAAATAACAAATTCTCTGACTTCTTTAGACTGGGTTCTTACACTGGGGATGGCAATAGAAGAACTGATCACAGAAAACGGAATTGCGTTGATCAGTGCCTGACGATAACCGACACCTGATTCAAGCATGATAATATACGCAAACAGAAAACTGAACGCGGCGATTGGGATAAGACTTCCGAGAAATGATTTCCGTATCAGTTTAAGTTTAGACTGATTAAACTCCAGTTCCAGCGCCCCTTCAAGCACAATGAGAATAAGGCCGAGTGAACCTAAGATAGGAAGAAGCCCGTTTAGATTGGGGATCTGAATATTAAAAACCTCAGCGGTTTTCCGCACCAGGAAACCAACTACCAGCATCAAAAGAACTGCCGGGATGCGTGTAAGGGAAGCCGTGAGATCGAAGATATAAGCTACCAGCAACAACGTGCATATAGTAATAATAATTGCTGAGGTCATAGGCTAAGATACAACCCCGCGTTTAAACTCCCGATGTCGGGTCTGAAACAAATGATTAATTTTGAATGCTATCAGCCGGCCATCGCTCTTCGCAGGAAGGGAGGAAAGTCCGGACAGCAAAGGGCAGCGCACCGGTTAACGGCCGGCACTCACAACGAGTAGAGACAGTGCCACAGAAAATAACTACCCCGGCTTACGGGGAAAAGGTGAAAACGTGAGGTAAGAGCTCACGACGTTCGATGGTAACATGGAAGGTGGGTAAACCTTGCGCGCTGAAATGCCACGTAAATCAACCTTAAAGGCGGCCCGTCTGAGTCGGCAACGACAGGTTGAAGGGTAGGCAGCTAGATCATGTCAGTAATGTCATGGCCAGATAAATGATGGCCACTCTTCGGAGTACAGAATCCGGCTTATGGCTGATAGTTTTTTTATTTTTTGAACACCTGCGAATGAAACAGAGTGCGGGATTAATTCCTTATCGGTTTAAGAAAAAAACGCCCGAATATTTTTTAGTACATCCCGGCGGACCATTCTGGAAAAATAAAGATGCGCATGCGTGGTCAATTTCCAAAGGTGAGTTCGTTGAAGAAGAAGCTTTAACGGCAGCGTTTAGGGAATTTGAAGAAGAGACCGGTATGCGGGCTGATGGAAAACTCATTCAACTTAACCCGGTAAAGCAATCTTCGGGAAAGTTGATTCATGCCTGGGGTATCGCTTTCGATTTTGATCATGAAAAAATCAGGAGCAATGTATTTGAAATGGAATGGCCTCCAAAATCCGGAAAAAAAGCCTCGTTCCCTGAAGTTGATAAAGGAGCGTGGTTTTCATTAAAAGATGCTGAAGAAAAAATAATTAAAGCACAGTTCGCAATGCTCGTTGAATTGGAAAGGAAATTATTGGATAATGTAATGATCTAAATGTATGATGTATGATTTGTGAATTTTTGATTTTGTTCTGTGATCAATAGCAAATTGAACTCATCTAAAAAGGAATAAAATCTATGTTAATCAGCAAGACTTTGAGAAAATTTCTTATAGCGCTCAGCGATTGAGCAAATATTCACAGAAGGGATTCGCCGAAACGCATTCCGTTAAAAATGCGCTGCTTTATCTCTTCCCATTCATCACTGATGAAACTGAAGTAAACGCTATCTCTTTTACTGCCATCGGAATTAATCATATGTCTTCGCAAGGTGCCCTCTTCCTTTGCGCCGATTTTTCGCATTGCAGCCTGTGACCGGAGATTAAGTGAACTTGTCTTCAGTTCAATCCTATGTAAATCCAGCACATCAAATCCATAACTCAGTAATAAGAATTTAACCTGCTTATTCAATCCCGTTCCCTGAAACGCAGCACCATACCAGGTCCATCCGATCTCCAGTTTTTTATTTGCCAGATCGATGTTCCCATAACGGGTTGAACCTGCATACTGATTGCGGATTTTGTCGAACACGGCAAAGGGATATGCAATCCCTTTGAATCGGTCTTGAATCGCCGTGTGAAAATAGGACGCAAATTCTGTTTCGTTATTGATCCTGGTTGAGGTCAGTTCCCAGAGCCGCTTATCTTTTGCAATTTCCCAAAGGGTAGAATAATGTGTTTGGGACAGCGGTTCGAGCCGCACATATTCATTTTCCAGGATTAGATTATTAGCAGTAAAATCCTTTCTTAGTTTTTGTTTTATCAACCCTGCAACAATTTTATCTATCGGAAGTGTTACGCTTTCTTCGCTGAAATCATCAGCATTTATAAAACGAAAGGTTTCTGTTTCTTTTTTTTGCGCATAGACTGCAAGTTGCGCCGCACCGAAATCGAAGGGTTTATCCCGCAAAGGAATTTTTATTGGATCCAGTGCTTTCACCTTATAATAAATGGAGATGATCTGATGCTCCGGGTTAAAGGCGCTTTGCTGAAAATAATCTGTTGTGTACAAATGTTCGCCAACCTCTACACGAAGATTCATTTCTTCCATGAATTCTCT
>JAEWDG010000018.1 GCA_023390215.1 Bacteroidota bacterium
GGTTTTAACCTTAAGATTTTTCATTTTGGTAACCAATTTCCCCCCTGCTTTTACCCCAGCCGGTGTTCCCACATATTTCAAAGGAAGCGTGGCGATAACTTTTTTATCTTCTACCAGTTCAAGGAAATCCACGTGTGTTAATTCATCAGATACCTTATCGAACTGAATATCTTTCAGAATACAGCGATGCGAATTCCCATCTACTTTAATTTCTGCGAGCATAAACTCAGGTGTGTAGATGATGGGTTTGAATGCAGATGCAGGCGCAGAAAAATTAATTTCTTTTTTACCACCGTAAATTACACCTGGCACAAGTTGTTGAGAGCGAAGTTGGCGGGTGGATTTTTTTCCGCTTTCGGTCCTCAACTGACCTTCGATTGTAATTGATTTCATGATTTATTTTTTGTGAGGCGCAAAGGTAAGGGAACTTTATCCAAAAAAGCCGGCTATCGCTTTTTTTGCAGGGAATTAAGTGAAGATTTTAATTGACAACCAATAGTTTAGCTCGTCTTCATTCTTCCTTTTATAAAAAGGCTGTTGATGCTCTTATTCTCGTAGGCATTCCGAAGGGCTACGGCGAAGAGTTCATCGGTGGAAAGGACCTTGATCTTTTTACAGAGATTTTTCACCGGAATGGTATCACAAACTACAAGTTCCTCCAATACACTTTCCTCAATATTTTTATATGCGTTTCCACTGAGCACAGGATGTGTACAAAGGGCCCTGACACTGCGTGCGCCTCTTTCTTTCATCAGGGCTGCACTTTTTGCCAGTGTTCCTCCCGTGTCGCATATATCGTCAATCAGGATCACATCACGGTCAGTGACATCTCCAATCAGCACCATGCTTGCGATTTCATTTGCTCTCTTCCTGTGCTTATCGCAGATCACCATTTCACATTCGAAATAGGTCGCGATCTCGCGAATGCGGTTTGCACTACCCACATCCGGCGCCGCAAATGTGAGGTTTTCGAGTTTAAGTTGTTCGATATAAGGTATAAAAATGGCAGACGAATCAAGGTGATCTACAGGAATATCGAAATAACCCTGGATCTGCGGAGCGTGGAGGTCCATAGTCACCACACGGTCTGCTCCTGCTGCCACTAACATATTAGCTACCAGTTTTGATCCGATGGCTACCCGGGGCTTGTCTTTCCTGTCCTGCCTTGCGAAACCATAATAGGGGATCACGGCAATCACTTTGTAAGCTGAAGCCCGTTTGGCTGCATCGATCATCAGCAATAATTCCATCAGGTTATTGGCCGGAGCGAACGTGCTTTGAATGAGAAACACAAACCGGCCGCGAATACTTTCCTGGTATTCCACTCCTATTTCACCGTCGCTGAATGTTTGAATCGTTACTTTACCCAGCGGCTCCCCGAATTTCTTTGCAATTTTTTCAGCCAGGTATTGTGAACCTGTACCGGAGAAGATTTTAGCATTGGATTGCATAAAGAAATATTACCGCGGTTAGAAAAATAGTTGTGCGAAAATACATTTAGTTTAGGTGACTTAATTCTGCCCATGGAAAAAATTATCCTACAAAAGAAAACGATCAAAGAATGGTCGGTTGACGAAAGGCCCAGGGAGAAGTTCGCGGCGCTTGGCGCACAGTCTTTGAGTAATGCCGAATTAATCGCCATCCTGCTTCAACATGGAACAAGGGAAAGAACGGCATTGGAACTAGCGCGCGATGTAATGCAACTTGCTGGTGATAATGTGGATGAACTGGGAAAACTAAAACTATCTGATCTCAGAAAAATCAAAGGGATCGGTTCAACAAAAGCAATATCTGTATTGTCGGCGCTCGAACTGGGGAGAAGAAGATTAAGCGCGCACCGCATGGAAAGAATAACCGTGAAAAGCAGCAATGAGATCGCTCTTTACCTGAAAACCACTTTGCGTGATTACGCACATGAAGTATTCGCTGTGGTTTTTCTAAACCGTGCGAATAAGATCAAACATTTTGAGATAGTAAGCAATGGCGGTATCACGGGTACAGTTGCCGACCCCAGGATCATCTTGCGCAAAGCGCTCGAACATGAAGCGACATCTCTTGTATTGACCCATAATCATCCTTCCGGCAATTTACAGCCCAGTAAGGCCGACAGAGAGATCACAGAAAAATTACGCTGCGCGGCGAGCTATTTCGACATACAGGTGCTTGACCACATCATTGTAAGTGATGACGGATATTTTAGCTTCGCAGACGAAGGGCTGATTTGATCAGGCCTGACCGGTTGGTCCACCGAAATTGAAAGGTATTTCCACTGTTTCCAGGTCCTGGATGGTACCGTTTGCCGATTCAAATTTTTTCACATTATCTGTAAGGGCTTTCATGAAACGTTTTGCGTGAAACGGAGTAAGTATGATACGGTTCTTGACACGGCTTTTAGGCGTACCAGGCATAACATTCACAAAATCGATTACAAATTCAGCATGGCTATGGGTGATTATGGCCAGGTTTGCATAAGTGCCTTCTGCAACTTCTTCTGAAATTTCTATGTTTAGGGCGGTAGGTGCCTGTTCGTTATTAGTGGCCATTGTATTTTTTTTGCAAAGATAGTGTCGCTAAAATGCATAATGGCAAGTAGTAAAAAAAATTCAGGCTGCATTTATGCAGCCTGAATAATATTAAAATACAAAAGCGAATTGATCTTACTGATGTACAAGAATTTCTTCTGTAACACGCCAGCCTGTCGCTCCAAGGTAACCGTAGCGCACTTTGAAAGTTTTAGTGGCAGGATCGTAAGTGTTATTACATTGTGCCGAACCTGGCCAGGCGGGAGTATAACCGGGATTATCCGGAGGCAATCCATCATCGAATTGGGTATATGGCGCACCTGCCGCACCGGGAGCAGCGGAGATCGTAACATGGTTGTCAGCTCCTGTTTCGAACACGGCAACATAACCCGAAGCGCCCAAATCACCGAAATCACAAAGTAATTTAGTGGCAGATAATGGCGCAAGCGTCTTTACTTCATCTACAGCCCTTGGAACAGATGGATGGTAAACCCAGCCAGTAGAGGTGTAAGTGCCGGCAAGCGGGTTTCCGATCAGGTGGAAGTATGCAACACTTGTACTGGGTGCCGCAACAATATTTGATGGAGCGCCGCTGATTGATTTAATGGCCACAGGTATCATCAGGTTCAATGCAGGATCGATTTCATCAGGATTGAACGTGATTGTAAAAGGCTCGGAATAAATAGAACCAGCGGGTATTACCACAGTGGTGGTGGAGAAACTGTACGCTGCTTCGGGAAGTAGCTGGTACTGATCATCCGGATTTGATTGTGTAGCATTGTATTTTTCGATCGCCGTGGGATCTGCTCCAATGGTTACAGTGATATCATTATCCAAAACATGTGCAGCATCCAGCTCTACACGCGCTTCGATTACAGGATCGGAAGGGTCCAGAACAAGGTTGGCCGCGCCAAAACCAGGGTCTTCAATACCACCGAATTCCGCTATTTTGAGAATCTGTTGTCCATTATCTCCGAGTTGTTCATGCAACTCAGGTTTGTCGCATGAAGCCAGTGCAAAGAGAACCAGGATCGGAAGGATTATTTTTTTCATATTAAGTTATTGCTTTAACAGTATTAGAATGGAAGATTATTGATCCCACCACATGCGGGCGTTCATCACATCACCGCCCTGCAAACGACTTGCCGCTTCTTCAACATTATCCGGATTCAAGGCATATTCTGAAGTTCCGTATACCAGTCTTCTTGGAATTTCCTTTGGATTATTTGTTGCAAAAGTTGTAGGTTTTAAGTTAGGCACACCTGTTCTCCTCCATTCGCTCCATGCCTGGATACCATCGCCAAATGAAGCCAGGTAACGTTGCAATTGAATTCTCTGAAGCGGTGTTGAAGTATTTGCATCACCACCGGGTACAGACGGGAATGCTGGATCGAATCCAATTTGTGCACCTCCCCCGCCGCCGGAATTAAAGTTAGCAGCATCAGCGAGATACGCGTCAGCACCGGTAACGCCCCATTGTTCGAAAGATGCCCTTACACCCGCATTATAAAAATCTTCCGCAGAACCGCTGATCCAACCTCTTTGAGCAGCTTCAGCTTTAGCAAGAAGTACATAAGCAGCAGGGACTACGACGATTGGAGAATTTGCTGCCACAAAAGCCGGGGCGAAGGGTTTAGCATACTGACCATTAACAGATGCATCGAAAGCTACTGCCTGTTCACGGGGTAAACCATAAGGGAATGTGGCACCAGCAGAACCGAAAGAATTTCTGCGTGGATCATTCATATTATTAAGGATATCGCCGAGTGTTAATGAAAGCGCATAATCCTTACGACCATTCAATGCACTGTAAAATGGATTTGTTTCTGTAGTAGAAGCTCCTGAATACTGTAATGTAAAATTATCAGCATTGTCTTCTATCGCACCTGCGGGATCGTTAGCTGCAGCTGCAAATTCGGTAGCAGCAAGCTCTCCCGGGTTAGGATAACGTTTGCTCATGCGAAGAGCGATCAGCATACGCAGAGAATTCCCCAGTTTTTTCCATTGATTAACATCTCCACCATAGAAGATATCACCTTTGACCAGAGGACCGTTATCAAAACCAGCAATAGCAGTTTTCAGGTCAGACAGCATGTGTGAGTAGATCTCTTCCTGTGTATCGTACTTGGGGAAAACATTTGCAGGACCCTGCAAAGCTTCTGAATAAGGAATATCCCCCCAACGATCAGTAATGGTCCACATGTAATATACCTTCGCGATCGTTGCAACCCCGATCTGGTCAGCATTTGAACCGGAAGGTGACAAAGCAGTACCCACAGTAAAAACCGAATTTGCGGTGGCCGGGTCTGTATTGTTATTTATGATCGTCTGGAGATCGTAAAGCGGGTTATAGTAAATGCTTCCGTAATCCAGTTGTGGGTTCCCATAAAGAGAGACGTCTGTATACTGTGTTTCAGACCATTGTTGCGAATATAATTCACCGCGGATACCACCAACAACGAGCGTTTGCAGTGTAGGTATCTGACGTAGTGCATTCGTCAACAGGTTACTGGTAACAGGAACAGTTGATTCATTGATTTTATCATCTGTATTGCCAAAATCAGAGAGTTTCTTACAACTGCTCATCGCAAGTAAACCCGCCACAGCAAACAGCGAAAATGCTTTTATTTTATTTGACATAATCATCAATTGAAATTTTCTGGTTAACTAAAAATTAAGTTTAAGATTTACCCCAATTGAGCGGCTGCCGGGGAACTGGCCGTTTTCACCCTGAACACCGCTGATTTCCGAAGGATCGAAATCTTTGGTTTTTGAATAAATAAGCCAGAAATTTCTACCGATAACAGACACGGTAGCGCCGGTAAAATATTTACCTACTTTACCCATCCTTTCTATTGGGAACCTGTATCCGAAACTTACTTCACGGAGTTTAACATACGTAAGATCATATACGTGCTTTTCGCTGATCTTAGAGGTATAGAACTGATGATAATACGTGTAGGCGTCAACGTAAGTGTCAACGGGCTTTCCGTCTTCATCCACGCCTGTTACGTGTACGCCACCTCCATCTTCAACTGCGTTTCGAACAGGAACACCGCGGTCATTCAACTCGGCTGTACGTGCAGTGAGGCCGGAGAAATCCCCCCAGTAATTAGACAGGGAGAAGAATTTCCCTCCTACACTATAATCGATATTAACGTTGGCAAAGAAATTTTTAAAGAATGTAAATGTATTCTGAACACCTCCTGTATAACGGGGAAGTACAGAACCATAATTCACATCAGACTCTGGAAGGAATAAACCGTCGGCATCCAGAACAGGTTGACCTGCGTCGTTACGTTTAATACCAGTACCATGTAATTGCCCCCATTCCTTGCCTATTTCACTAACAGTCCATGCTGAAAGCGGATTAGACGAAGTTGGACCGTAGTCTCCGTTTGCAGTAACTAATCTGGGAAGACCAGGAGCAATCGCAATCACTTCGTTGCGTAACAGATAAGCCCAGGTAGCGTTGATGTCCCAATTAAAATTTTTCATTTTAACCGGATTAACAAAAACAGAAACATCTATACCTTTTTTAGCAACCTCACCGGCGTTAGTGGTGATATACCTGATACCTGAAGGAGTAGAAGTGCTTACAGAAACGGGGAAATCTTTATTTGTTCTGTTCCAATAAGTAACATTGGCTCCCACACGATTTTTGAATCCGCGTAATTCAATACCAATTTCTTTTTCCTCATTGGCCGCACCATGTAAAGTGGGACTTGGGAGTTCATCAGGTACGGTCATTGTTGCATTACCATCGAAACTAGGACCTTGTGCGTAGTACACATCAAGCGCATAAGGAGAAAGCGAATTTAATATCTGTCCCCATGAAGCTCTTATTTTTCCAAAGTTTAAAACACCTTTATTTTTAATTAAATCACTGAATACTAAAGAGGCCCCAACTGATTTTGTGTCGATATGAAAATCTACAGGTTCCGCTGAAGCATAATCACGACGGAAAGTTCCTTCTATGAAAGCCCAGTTTTTATATCCGATATCAGCCCTTATGAACACTGCCCTGTTTTTATAATTCGTTATGTCCTCAAATCGGGTTACAGCAGGCGTGTTAAGATAATTCCTGATGGGATTTACCGAGTTTGTGAGAGAGTAAACTCCTGGAATTACTAAACCTCCACTTGTATTAGCTGCGAAAGTCCTGATTTCATCTTTTCTAAATACAAAACCTGTGTTCGCGTTAACCTGGAAGTCGCGTATTTTTTTAGAATAGCTTAATAAACCTTCATAAAACTGCCGGGTTGATGTTGACTGGCTTGTTGCGTAAGCTGCAAGATTTGATTCTGCAGTTGTTTCACCGTAAGGATTGAAACCAGACTGCACGCTACTGGCTTCCATTTCGCTTGGATAAATATCATATCCATTTGTTGTTAGCTGCTGACGACGATATGTACCGCTAAGTTTGAGATCGTTGTTGAACTTGTATGTAAGCGTTGCATCACCGAAAAGGCGGTTGCGTTCATCAAAATTCTTCACCAAATCAAAATAGGTATAAGGGTTGAACCAATAATTTGCTTTGTAGAAAGAGGACGGATCATCCGGATCGTATGAATCCGGATTTGACAGGTTCCAGGAAGCATATACGCCCTGAGTGGTTTGCAGACCACGCAGATCGCGAAGGATATTAATATCAAGATCCCTGTGGAACCACTGGTTGAAAGACCCTGAGGAAGCATTCGAATAGGCATCGTTGCTCTCAGAATTTCTACGCTGGTTTATATAATTAATATTTGATGATAAATTCCAGTGGCTGGACAAATCAAGACTAATTCCGGCATTGAACGTATGACGTTTCAGGTAAGAATTAGGAATAAGTCCTTTGATATCAAGGTTCGTATAAGATACACGAACATTCAAATTATCGGTTGCTTTTGAAAAAGCGAAATTATTGGTCTTGGTTACGCCTGTGTTATAAAAATCCCTGACGTTACTCGCCTGAGGAACAAGTTTAGCTGTCTGGAATGAGCGTTCGTGACCACCATACCATGCATACCAGGGAATATATTCCTGTCCGGCCATGCGTGGTCCCCAACTTGCATCATCATCGTAGTTGTGATAATATTTACCATCCAGCGCCTGCCATTCAATTGGCTGACCTGGCTGCCAGTGATATTGAAGCATTGTTGGACCCGAACCGCCTGAATATGAATTCTGATAATTCGGAGTGATATAAATCTTATCAAAAGTTATCGCG
This sequence comes from Bacteroidota bacterium, assembly GCA_023390215.1. Lineage (GTDB taxonomy): Bacteria > Bacteroidota > Bacteroidia > Chitinophagales > Chitinophagaceae > Ferruginibacter. The sequence continues at coordinate 7,738 of JAEWDG010000018.1, forward strand.
GAATTGATTTCGATACCAATACCGGGCGCATTCTTACGGCCTTTTTTAGTTTGAATTACGATGGCTCCATTCGCGCCATCAGGACCGAAAAGTGCGGCTGAAGCGGGCCCCTGTAACACCGTAATGTTATCAATGTCATCAGGATTGATATCGCCCGAACTTGGAACGATGGTACCATCAACCACGTAAATAGGACCCGATCCAACGCCGATACCATTTTCACCACGGAGGCGAATCTTGGTTTCGCGTCCTAAGGCCACAGCAGACTGGCTTTGAACCTGAGCACCTGCTACTTTTCCTGCAAGGGCATTGTTCACGTTAGCCTGACGGACAGTATTCAGTTGTTCTGAACTCACATTCTGCACGCTTGAAGACTGGCTGCGCAGGGTCCTTTTGGTTTGGAAAGCACTGGTTACAATTACTTCTTTTATGGTATTCGCCTTGAGTGTCAGCTCCGTAGTAAGGGTTGTGGTTGAGGCGTTGATAGCAACTGCCGCAGCTTCAAAATCTGTAGAAGAGATTTGAAGTACATCCCCCGTTTTAACCCGGATTGAATACTCTCCATTCACGTCTGTTCTCGTACCCGTATTTGATCCCTGGACCAAAACAGATGCGAATGGCACGGCTTTTCCCGCATCGTCGACAACCTTACCGGTTACGACGCGTGTCTGTGCAAAGGCCAATACTCCTGAGAGCATCAGCACTGTAAACATTGACAAAAATCTTCTCATGTGCGATCTAATTAGTGTTTAATGAATCGTAAAAATAGGGATTATTCCCACTCAAGTAAAAAAATTGTTAATTCTGTTGAACGGTAAAAAACCCCCGTGTTTTGGATGACAGAGCAGATGAGCAATGCGCTGCATAATGTGCACAACTCATTTAGAAACGCCAGTATAGCTGAGCTTTCACTTCTGTTCGATTATGGCCCTGGATTTCATCAAGACCGGAGCCAACAGAACTTCTTTCGGGAGAAATAGTTTGAGCCCACCGGAGATATATGGTGAGTTTACGGGTGAGATCATAATTCAAATTGACATAATAGCGATAGCCTTTCTCATAAAATACCGGGATGGAATAACTGAACAACACATCGCTCTCATAAGCATACAGCCTTGAGTTATAGTCATCTGTCTGAAAATATTGAAGGCGCACATTGGCCGAAAACGGCTTCATTAAAGGTCTGTAGATCAGATCTGTGTAGATAAGAAACCCTTTTGAATCGGCGCCTTCCTTCCTGTCGTACCAAATCATTTCCGTCCGGTTCCGGAAAGTAAATGAAGGGCTCATCTTAAAACTGAACTGCGTTCTCCAGTCCTGCTTCGGTTGCGCAACTACGGGTGACAGCGTCAGATCGTCTGGATTAAAATTGATCGCCTTGTTTTCTCTCTTGTATCTGCTGTATACTTCGAAAGTCCGGTTAGGGCGATAACTAAGCTGTACGAAATAGTCAGAACCGGAAGTGGGCGCGTTTACACGGTAGCGAAGCCAGGGAAACCTGTAAAAATCAAAATAGCCATCTATCTGCCAGCCAGTTGAAGGACGGATCGAAATTCCGGTGAACAACCCTTTTTCATTTGTTGGATAGGTACTTTCGGTAAATGCGTTAGTATAGAGTGATTGGTATTTCGGTCCGATGTTTCTATACAACATGCTGATATCTACCGTATTTGCCGCACTGATCAAAACACCGTTCACAAAAGCATTTCCTCCGGTCGCATTAGTGGCTGCTTCCCCAAAGAAATGCAGATTCCTGTATGTAATACTGTAATCTACACTATAG
>JAEWDG010000105.1 GCA_023390215.1 Bacteroidota bacterium
GTCTACCCATTGTTTTTTGGGAGAGAAGTCTTTCCCAAAACTCATGCTGATCACTTTTGCGCCATTGTCTACCGCATAACGGATCGCGTTGGCGATATCTTTATCATGTTCATCTCCATCCGGCACCGCGCGCAACATCATGATCCGCACATTGTCTGCGATGCCGTTCATTCCTTTATCATTGTTTCTTACAGCGGCAATAATTCCCGAGCAATGCGTTCCATGAAAAGGCGTACCTGCCATCAGGTCGTTGTTACCATAATTTCTGTCGTTGAGATTATTTTCATCATCTTTTACAACTTCTGCACGATAAGGACGCGGAGGTGTATTTCTGGCAGCCATTTTTTCTTCTTCACCAGAGATGTACCCATTGAGTTCACTCAATAACGCTTCGTTTGTTCCTTCAACTGCGTCTGCATTTTTCATGATCGCAAGGAAGCTGTTCTTCGCTTTTTCGTCTGTTGCGTTTCCTGTTTTGAAATTTTCAAGCTCAGTTCCGGTATAAGTCTTCTTACCGAGTGCAACCTGTAATGTACTGTCGGCTTTGGTCAGGTTGGTTTGCATGCGCTTGAGCATAACCATTTGCATTTCTGAGCTTGCAGTATCGCCCATGATTTTGGTTTCAGCTCTTTTGAAGGTTTTGTATTCTGCAAGGTCTGCTGCTGAGAGGCTGGTAGTGTCTACTGTCTTGCCTTCCCAGCGAGGTTTCAGATCATAATACACGCGTGCTGCTTCATAGCTGTCTTTATTAACATTAGATCCGTCTTTTCCACCCAGGAAATTCCATCCATGGATATCATCAACATAACCGTTCTTGTCATCGTCGATACCGTTTCCGGGAATCTCTTTTTTATTTACCCATAAAATTGGTTTCAGGTCTTCATGAGTAGTATCAATACCCGAATCAATTACCGCTACAGTAACCTGTTTGCTTTTCAGCTTTTTTTCTTTAATGAGATCATAGGCTTTTTCAAGGTCGATACCGTTGTATTCGGGCCCAAGCTGGTACCAGCTCTGAGGATTTTTTTCTTTTGTTCCCGTTCCCTGTGCGAATCCGCTAAGCGAAACAACCACAGCAAGCGCGAGAATAGAAATGTGTTTTTTGAACATAGTATTTATCTGATTATGATTGCGAAACTAATGAAACAGGCGGCATCCTGATTGCCGCCTGTCAATTATTAAATAAACTTTAAACTTTATAAGTCGAAGCGTATACCCTGTGCCAGTGGCAGCTTATCCGTATAATTAATCGTATTGGTCTGCCTGCGCATATATACTTTCCAGGCATCGCTACCGCTTTCCCTGCCTCCGCCGGTTTCTTTTTCACCACCGAATGCGCCTCCAATTTCAGCGCCGGAAGTACCAATGTTCACATTTGCGATTCCGCAATCACTGCCGGCATGAGAGAGGAAGCGTTCTGATTCCCGCATGTTATTCGTAATGATGGAAGAGGAGAGACCCTGCGGAACGCCGTTTTGCAACGCGATCGCTTCATCCATGTTTTTATATTTCATGATGTAGAGGATTGGAGCGAAAGTTTCATGCTGAACAATTTCAAAACTGTTTTTCGCTTCAGCAATACATGGCTTAACATAACATCCGCTTTCGTATCCTTTACCTTTCAATACGCCACCTTCCACAATGAACTTCCCGCCTTCTTTCTTGCAGGCTTCAATGGCGTTCAGGTACATCGTCACTGCATCTTTATCGATCAACGGACCGACATGATTTTTTTCATGCAGTGGATTACCGATTTTTAATTGGCCGTAAGCGCTTACCAGTGCTGCTTTGAACTTATTGTATACTTTCTCGTGAATGATCAATCTTCTTGTAGTGGTGCAGCGCTGACCTGCTGTGCCCACCGCGCCAAATACTGCAGCAACGATAGCGATGTCGAGGTCTGCGTGTTCTGAAATAATGATGGCATTGTTTCCTCCAAGTTCGAGCAGGCTTCTGCCCAAACGTTGTGCAACGGATCCTGCAACTGCTTTACCCATGCGGGTACTTCCGGTTGCCGATACCAGCGGAACGCGCGCGTCGTTGCTCATCCATTCTCCTGTTTCCCGATCGCCGATCACGATGGTGCTCACGCCTTCCGGAACATTATTTTTCTTAAATACTTTTTCTACGATCTTCTGGCAGGCGACCGCGCAGAGCGGCGTTTTTTCACTGGGTTTCCACACACAGGTATCACCGCAAACCCAGGCAAGCATGCTGTTCCAACTCCACACCGCTACTGGAAAATTGAATGCGGAGATTACGCCAACCACGCCAAGGGGATGGTATTGTTCATACATCCTGTGTCCCGGACGTTCACTGTGCATGGTTAGTCCGTGCAATTGACGGCTAAGTCCAACAGCAAAATCACAGATATCGATCATTTCCTGAACTTCACCCAGGCCTTCCTGCAGACTTTTTCCCATCTCAAAACTTACGAGCTGACCCAAAGCGGGTTTTGCTTCACGAAGCGCTTCTCCGATCTGACGGACAATTTCCCCGCGTTTTGGTGCGGGCCAAAGACGCCACTCAGCAAAAGCTGACGCGGCTGTTTCTACGGCTGTATCATAGGCATTTTTATCTGCTGTTTTTACACTGGCGATCAACTTGCCGTCAACAGGGGAATAACTTTCAATGAGTTTACCCTTGGTAGGTATGTCTTTGGTTCCGGTGGAAACACCGTGATTCGTTGCTTTGATTCCTAATTTCTGGAGAAAATCCTGCATATCATTATTTGTTTTTATCAAAAGGGGCACAAAGATATTTAATTAAGATTTGAAGGAACTTAACCTTTATCACACAATCATAAACCGAATTTTATTCCGCCCATCCACCACGAACCAGGCATAGGCACACCAAAACGATCGGCATATGTTCGGTCGAAAATATTATCAGCCTGTAAATAGAGGGCAAGTTTATTTTTCCAGACAAAAGCGTCAAGCCTCATATTCATAACAAAATAATCTCTCGACAGAGGTACGAGTGCAGAACCGCTGTTTTGAGCAGGTCGTCTTTTATATAATCCGTTCGCGCCGAGTTGAAAGATTTTGTACCGGTAACTGAAATTGAAGTTGCAGATAAAATCTGCATGCGAAGAAATATATAAAGAGGGTGTAGTCCCATCGCTTTTACTCGTCATCCAAACCAAACCAACTGTTGTATATAAGGATTGGTTGTTACCGATATTTTTATTGAATTGAATATCTGTTTCAAATCCTTCCGTACGCACACTTGCAATGTTTTTTGCAAGCAGATAGTTTCCTGCGGGATCGAGGTTATCTTTTCTCGGCATGTCTGCATAGGGTGTAAGCACAAAATCTATAAGCTTGCTATATTGCTTGTTGAACCAGGTGCCTGATATTTTAAATCGATTGCTGCTGATAAAATCCACACCTCCCTCAAAACTAAAAGACCTTTCTGATTCAAGATCAGGATTTCCAATGCTGCCGCTGCTCACATAAACTTTGTTGTAGTTATTGTAACGTTCTGTAAAATCAGCATCCCTGGTTGTTTTTCCCGCGCTGGCTCTGAACTGGAATTTCTTATAACGATAGGAAAGATTTAATTGAGGTATGATGTCCCATCCCGCGCGACTGTTCCAGTCAAAACGTACAGCGGGATTGATATGCAGGGCATCTAACCATTTCCAGTTAAGGATAATAAATCCTCCTGCATAATCAACATTGTGGTTCCCACGATCGTTGGAGCGAATAGATTTTTGCTGGAGTTGAATGCCACTTGTTAATACTGTGCTTTCGCTGAATCTGTGATCGTAGGTAGCTAATGCCTGTAATATTTTTGATTTATTCTCATTAGCGGTTGCGCTTTTGCTGAACAGGTAAAAATCCCTGGTCTGTTTATAGCCTGCATCCAAACTGAATTTGTTTTTGCCGGTTTCGTAATTCAATTTAAGGTGGTTCCACCATGAACTTACTTTTTCGGTTGCCGTATCACTGCTGAATGAAGTATAAAAATTCTGCGCAGCGAAATCGCGGTTATCATAGGCGGTACGAAAGGAAAGGCTCCACTGTCGGGACAACCATTGTTTCACTGAAGCAGAAAAAGTTGAGTTATCAAAAAAGCCTCTTGTTCCTCTTTGCTCCTGACCCCTTGCATGATTGCTGATAATGCCTGCAGAAAATGCTGTATTGTTTTTTTGGAAAAAGCCACCCGCATTGCCAGAAAATAATCCATATTGTCCTGCTGCTACCTCCCCGGATATTTCCTGTTTGGCTGTATGTTGTTTCGCATTGAAAGTTTTGCTGATAATTTGAATTACTGCGCCTACAGCTTCGGTTCCATAGATGGCGGAAGAGGCCCCTTTCAAAACCTCGATGCGATCTATTTCCGCTACGGAAATAGGAATGTAGGCATTGAAATGCCCTGTTAACGGATCATTTAGCCGTATCCCATCCATTATCACCAATACCTGCTGGTAGGTGCCTCCACGCACGAGGATATCACTCTGCGAGCCCATGGGACCACGGGCTTGTACTTCGAGTCCGGGTAAATACCGCAGCAGTTCATCAATAGAGTGAACCGGCAATTTATTGAACTGCTCGCCCCGGATGACGAGAATATTTCTACCGGTATTTGAAGCTGTAACGGGGGTGAGTGTGGCCGTTACGGTTACAGGATCCAGTTCCAGTTCTTTTTGTTGTGCGAAAGATTTTGAAGAGACAGATGCAATAGACAATACCATTATTGGCATTATCGATATCATACGCATATCTTGCTGTTTTGGTTGCCGCAAATATAGGTGTGAGTTTGATTTTTTATTAATGCTGAATGGTGGGTTGATAAGAGCTGAGTGGGGGGCTAATTTGACATCCCTTAAGTTTTTGTAGAATTCAAAAAAATCCTCAGGCTAGTGTTGTAAACTCAACAATTCTACATGAGCAACCGATCATCGTTGATGAGGTTAATCTGCGCGACACTTAATAAGACTCCGACTGATCCGGGAAATCTTTTGCTTTAATATCCGCTACATATTGCTTTACTGCATTTACAATTTCATCATGTAGTTCGAGATATCTTCTTACAAAACGTGGTTGAAATTCTTTATTAATACCGAGCATATCGTGCATTACAAGCACCTGTCCATCGCAATTTACACCTGCACCAATTCCAATGGTGGGAATATGTAAACTTTCTGAAACTTCTTTGGCCAGGGCCGCAGGAATTTTTTCCAGTACAATCGCGAAGCAACCGGCTTCCTGCAATAACAACGCATCACGTTTTAATTTCTCAGCTTCGGCCTGTTCTTTGGCACGAACGGTATAAGTTCCGAATTTATAAATGCTTTGAGGAGTGAGCCCAAGATGACCCATTACGGGAATGCCTGTACTGATAATTCTGCGAACAGATTCCACCACTTCTTCACCACCTTCAAGTTTAACGGCGTGTCCACCGGTTTCTTTCATGATGCGGATGGCAGAATTCAATGCTTCTTTAGAATTGCCCTGGTATGAACCAAAAGGAAGGTCGACTACCACAAGGCATCTGTCGATTCCGCGAACTACCGATGATGCATGATAGATCATCTGGTCAAGTGTGATCGGCAAAGTTGTTTCGTGGCCGGCCATAACGTTACTCGCGCTGTCACCCACAAGAATAATGTCGATGCCTGCAGCATCAAATAATTGCGCAAAAGAATAATCATAGGCTGTGATCATGGAGATTTTTTCTCCTGCAGCCTTCATTTTCTGAATGGTGTTGGTGGTGATCTTTTTGATCTCTTTGTTTACTGACATACCGGTTGTTTTTGAAGCGAAGGGAATTGGCTCTGCGTTAGAATAAAACAAACCCGGCAAATCGCTTGGGAAGACAAAAATAGAGAAAGTTTAGATTAAGCCCTCCGGGAATTAAGCTCAGCCCAGAGATGCTGGATCAAACCATCTGCGAGGCCAATCTTTGGAACGTAGATCTCATTGGCACCTGCCCAGCGCATCACATTAATATAGATCGAGAGCGCAGGTACGATCACATCTGCACGGTCTTTTCGTAACTGGTATTTATTAATACGGTCATTCAGAGAGGTGCCTTCCAGTTCCCGGTAATAATCCCTTAACAGATCGAGGGGGAGGGGCTTTCCTTCTTTTTTCTTACTGAGCGAAAATATTTTATTGATGTTCCCGCCACTGCCTATGGCAACCACTTCTTTCTGCCCTTTGGTCACAGATTTAATTGAATCTTTCAGAAACTCCCAATCCGATTCCCTCACTTTATTCTTGAGCAACCGGATCGTTCCGATATTATATGAGTTTTTATGAACTAATACCCCGTTTGCAAAGAAAGAAAGCTCCGTGCTTCCGCCGCCCACATCAATGTATAAATAGCTGTGGTCTTTATCGAGATTTTCTGCCACATGATTTTCATAAACAAGGTTTGCTTCCATGTCGCCGCTGATGATCTCAATGTCGATACCTGTTTCGGCAAAAACCCGGCGGAGAAGATCCTTGGCATTTTCCGCATCACGCATGGCACTCGTGGCACAGGCTTTTAAGGCCTCAACTTTATATGCCTCCATCAATGCCCTGTATGCTTTCATGGTTTGCATCAGCATTTCCTGTTTCTCCCCGGAGATCTGTTTGTTTTCGAATACGTCGAAGCCCAGTCTTAACGGAACACGCACAAGGTTGAGTTTGTTGAAACAAGGATATGCATTCTGATCAGGCGTTACTTCTGTGATCAACAGTCTCGCTGCATTACTTCCGATATCTATAGCCGCTAATACCAAGTTTAACTACTTTAATTTTCTTCTGAAATTTCAGTTGTTTCTGTTTCGGCGGAGCGATTTTCTTTCTCCTGCCGGATGCGATAAAGGTAATTGTATATCTCAACCTGTGAACGTATCTTTTTCGTATTTCTGGGATTCACATACTGATTGGAAAGCTCGCTATCCAATATCCTTGCTTTAATATTATCGTGCAATTGAATATCCAGCAGATCTTTTAATTCTTTTTTCATGCCCGGTTCGAGAATAGGGCAGGCAGCTTCTACGCGGTGATCAATATTTCTTACCATCCAGTCGGCGGAGGATATATACACTTTTTCGTCTCCGCCATTATGGAAGATCATCACCCGCGCATGCTCAAGGTATTCGTCAACAATACTGATTGCCTGGATCGGTACTTTGAATTTTTTACTGTCCGTGATCATACAGCAGATTCCGCGAATGATCATCTTAATTACAACGCCTGCTTTTGCAGCTTCATGCAGTTTTTCGATCATCATCGCATCACTAAGTGAATTGAGCTTAAGGGTGATAGCTGCGGGACGCTTTTTTTTGGCGAATTTTATTTCACGATTGATCAATGTTACCAAAGATTTTCGCATACCTACTGGAGATACAAGTAATGTTTTACAGGCCCTCAGGAATGGTTCCCTGATCTTTGGATTTTCGAGATATGTAAATACCCTGTTAACATCCGCCATGATCGTCCGGTCGGAAGTGAGGAGGCAATGATCGCCATATACCAGCGCCGTTCTTTCATTCAGGTTGCCAGTACTTACAAAGCCGTAATGCGTGGTAACATTATTTTCTCTTTTCTTGATAAGGCAAAGCTTTGCATGCACTTTTAATTCAGGTACACCCAATAATACTTTAACCCCTGCTTCTTCCAGTTCGGCTTTCCACTCAAGATTGGCTTCCTCATCAAACCTGGCTTTTAGCTCGAGCATTGCGGTCACATGTTTTCCGTTCCTTACCGCATTGGTGAGGG
>JAEWDG010000127.1 GCA_023390215.1 Bacteroidota bacterium
TGACCGGGAAATTTAATTTTATACCGGTGTGCAAACTAAAATCGATTTAAACCTGCTGGTTTACAATGGTTAAGGTATTTTAGTGTATGCCAAATTTTGAGTTCCCCCGCCAATCGTTTTTCTATCGCGGAAAAGTGCGCGATGTGTATGGAATTGATGAAAACCTGCTGGTGATGATCACTTCCGACAGGATCTCCGCTTTCGACGTTGTGCTTCCCCACCCGATCCCTTATAAAGGACAGGTTTTAAATCAGGTTGCTGCATATATGCTAAATGCCAGCAAAGATATTTGCCCCAACTGGTTGCTTGATGTACCTGCTCCAAATGCCAGTATCGGTTTGAAATGCAAACCTTTCAAACTGGAAATGGTGGTGCGCGGACATCTGGTCGGTCATGCCTGGCGGGAATACAGTGCCGGTCGAAGAAAAATATGTGGCGTAGTTATGCCCGAAGGACTCAACGCATTTGATCCCTTTCCCCAACCCATTATCACTCCGTCAACAAAAGCGGATGCGGGACATGATGAGGACATCAGTGCAACAGAATTGATAAGCCAGGGTATCATCTCCGCCACACAATGGGAGCAGCTGCAATCCTATGCGCTCCGATTATTTGAAAGAGGAAAAGAATTGGCAACAATGCGGGGGCTGATACTCGCTGATACCAAATATGAGTTTGGATTGTTTAATGACGAGATCATGTTGATGGATGAAATTCATACGCCTGATTCCTCCAGATATTTTTATTTGGATGGGTTTGAAGAACGCCAGGCAAATGGAGAAAAGCAACAGCAGCTTAGTAAAGAATTCGTTCGCGAATGGTTGATACAAAACAATTTTATGGGTAAAGAAGGTCAAACCGTACCTGAAATGAGTACCGAGTGGATCACCCAGATCAGCGCAAAATACATTGAGCTTTACGAAAGGATGGTCGGAGAAACTTTTATTCCTCAGCAATTACCTGAAGAAGAAACCTATAAAAAAATTATCGACGCGCTGCATCATCTTTCGGCTTCCACGATGGTTCCATAATCTATAAACAGTTCTTCCCCTTCATCAATGTTACGCAGCGCTTCAAACTGCAGCCCTTCATTTATTGAGCGGATGTTAGGTTGATCGCTGTGGTTCAGGAATACAACGAGGTCGAGCATTTTAAATCCTTCTTCAGGAATGAAATAATGCGCTTCATCGTAAAGGCAATAATTTTCAATCAGTTGTTGTACATGCGCGGGCAGCTTTTGCATCTCCGCGATACTGATGGGTAACCATTCCTGCGCATTTCGGGAAAATATTTCCCGTTCACCTTTCTCTATCCGCGCGATGGCAAAAACCCCAATACCGTGAACTGGCGAGGGTTTTAGCATGATCCGCGTATGAAACTGCAATTCCCTTATTAATTCTTCTTTTTTCATTTTCCGTATTTTAAGCTCATGTATTCCACAGTAAATTCCTTTGGCATGCCGTTTGAAAAATTGATTGCAGATACCAACCGAAATTAAATTCTATTTATAACAACCTAAAAAATCAACTATCATGGGAAACTTATTGTATATCATCGCAGTTATCCTTTTAATTTCATGGGCGATTGGATTTATCGGTTTTCATGCCGGTGGAGTCATTCACATCTTACTCGTTATTGCAATCATTGCCGTTCTGTTGAGAATCATCTCCGGACGTAGCGCAGTATAATCAATTTTTTAACGCTGGGTTCAGCAATTAAAATCGTAAAAAATGAGCAAAAAAGCAGTAGTGATCGGATTGCTGGCTGGTGCTGTAGCAGGTGCCCTCGCCGGAATTCTTCTGGCTCCTGACAAAGGATCCAAAACAAGAAAAAAGATCTCAGACGCCAGCCGTGAAAAAATGGATGGCCTTAAATCTGGTTTCAACAACCTTGTTGACTCCATGATGAATAAGTTTTCCTCTGCTTCAGAAGAGGTGGCAGATAAAGCTAAAAAATACAAAGCACCTGTTGCTTAATTTCATCTCAGGGGTTTCAGAAGTAGATATGTTCACCGGTAAATTGCGAAATTTATCTTCTACTCCTGAAGCCCCTGATCCTTTAAGCCCGGGATGACATTAAAGGAACTTTGAACGTTAAACGTTGAACTTCGCATTTTAGACAAATCCCGGATCAAGCCCGGGATGACATTAAAGGGACTTTGAACGTTAAACGTTGAACTTCTTAAACCTCTTGAACTTCTTGAACCTACCTTAGCCGGAACTGTTCTTCTAGCCGCTGTTTTGATTTATTAAACACCATCCTTCCCTTATCAATTCCTTTTCTTAATTCTTTTTGTTCTGCCTCGGGCATGTGAATGATCGACTGACACGCTGTACTGCAGCAATGTTCGTATTTCTCCGCGCAATTTTCACACTGAATAAATAGGAGGTGACAGCCTTCGTTCGCGCAATTGATATGCGTATCGGCAGGCTCTCCGCACTGGTGACAGTTGGCGATGATCTCGTCGGATATCCTTTCGCCCATGCGCTGGTCGAATACAAAATTCTTTCCGTGAAATTTATTGGTCAGTCCCTCCTCCCTTACTTTATTGGCGTAATTAATTATACCTCCTTCCAGGTGAAAAACATTTTTGAACCCACGGTGTAGCATATACGCACTTGCCTTCTCGCAACGGATGCCGCCGGTGCAGTACATGATAATATTCCGGTCCTTGTTTTCTTCCATCATTTCCGCGGCCATGGGCAACTGTTCCCGGAACGTATCACTTGGAATTTCGATGGCTTTCTCAAAATGACCAACCTCGTATTCATAATGATTGCGCATATCGATCACGATGGTGTCAGGTTCTTCCGTAAGCCTGTTGAATTCCGCCGCGTTCACATACTTTCCTTTTTTTTCCATGCTGAATGCAGGATCAGCGATTCCATCCGCCACAATCTGCTTCCTGACCTTGATCTTTAACACCCAGAAAGATTTCCCGTCATCGTCAACAGCAACGTTCAACCGAATACCTTCAAGTCCCGGAATTGAATTAAGCTGATCTCTGAACGATTCAAAATTTAGCTCAGGTACACTTACCTGCGCATTCATCCCCTCCTGCGCTACATATATTCTGCCGTAAACTTTTAATGAATCAAGCGCGATGTAGAGTTCATCACGAAATTTCGCGGGATCGGGAATTGGAAAATACTGATAAAAAGAAACGGTGATGCGTTTGTCTGTTTCGAGCATCAGACGTGCCTTGAGCTCCTCCTGGGAGACCCGGTTGTGTAGAACTGCCATATAATTTCATTCGATCCCTTTCGGGAAATCAGTTAATAATAAACCTGATTGGATGCTTGCAGGGCAAACCAAATGGTGCGCAAAAATACGGATTTCTAGAAAAGGCTGATGCTTCTTTCCCTGTTACCAAAGCCGTTGGCTGCCTTTACATTACCTCCAAGGATACCTCCGGTACCGATGCGCATTTCAGCCCGGCCCTGTTTTCCATTCTCGAATCCCCAAACCATATCCACACGAAACAGTTTAAAAATATTTTCAAGACCCACAAAAAGCTCAGCGTAATTGCTGTTCCTATTTACATAAAATGAATTGGTGCCCACAACCATGTTCCATTTCAATTTATTGAGAATTGGAACTTTGTTAGTGAGTAAACCATTCAGATGATGTTCCAGGTGAAGAAAACCATAGAGGTCTGCAGTAGTGCTGTTTGCGTAATATTTCGCAAGCTGGAAACTGTTCACGTATTCAGAAGCGGCTATTGAACGGTTGCCATTGAAATGCTGATAATCCTGGATATAAAGTTTTTTTGTATTGAGGAAGCCACCTGTTCCAATTTTGTATTTTGTTGTTCCGGCCAGTTTAAAATTCCTGGTATCATCAATATAAAACTGCCATTTGTCAAAATCGACATCCGAACCCAGCAGGTTGGGAATTCCTTTCACATAGCGCAGGGTAAAGGTTGGATAATTTGATCCCAGAGAAATGCGGCTATAGGGAAACTGGATGTAACGCTGCCCCGGTTTGAAACTAACGGAAAGGTCTAGCTGCAAAGCCTGGTGGCGCAAAAACTGCGTATCAATTCTTTCATTTGGGTAATTTGGTGATATGCGCGCGCTGTCTTTAAAAAATGTGAACCAGGTGCTGTTCTCCAATGGTATCCTGTCCTCGTAAACCGCGCCAACTCTGAACTGCAACCCATTATCGTATCTCTTATTGAACAATACGCTTCCGAAATAATTTTCATAGGTTTTGATCAGGTTATC
>JAEWDG010000042.1 GCA_023390215.1 Bacteroidota bacterium
GGCTATATCACAAACAAAAAAATTATTCCCCGGCTCTCAGATCCGTATCGGGGCGCAAAATTACCTCAAGAACTTCTACGAAAGTTTTGATTTTCAGCAGGTCACCGAACCTTATCTGGAGGATGGAATACCGCATATTGAAATGATCCTGACAAAAATCTGATCCCCTTACAATATTCATCAATGGCTTCCGTTTAGTATGTATCGGGCTTAATTGTGCCTGATTCGATCCAAATCCGTAGAAAGATAAACCAGGTTGCTGATGAAAAAACACTACAAAGCTGCGCTGCATGCGTCGCTGCTCATCGCAGCTATTTCTTTCTTCACTAATAAAACAGAAGCGCAACACTTCAGTTTTGGAAACGGAAAGACTTACTGTGAAGCAGGGATAAATTTTGGTCCTACATTTTTCCTGGGAGACCTTGGAGGGAATGCAGGCTACGGAAGTTACTGGCTGAAAGATGTTAACCTAGAGTTGACAAAAATGATGAAGGGCGCATTCATCTCTGTTTATCCAAACTCCTGGATGGGTGTGAGGCTGGCAGGCCAGATAACCTATGTTGCAGGTGAAGATTATATTATTAATACAGACGGCGTAAATGAACTATGGCGAAAACAAAGGAACCTGGATTTTAAGAGTACGATCTACGAGGGATATACGGCTATAGAACTCTTCCCGGTTTCAATGTTTCATACTAACGATGAAGAATATGCGCCCACGTTCAAACCTTATGGTTTCATTGGCGTAGGTGTTTTTCATTTCGATCCAAAAGGATCACTGACCGATGCAAATGGTAATAAAACCTGGTATAAACTCCATCCGCTTAGTACAGAAGGACAGGGATTTCCTGAATACCCTGATAAAAAACCATACAAGCTTACGCAGATGAATATTCCGATGGGTTTTGGTATGAAAGTTAAAATAAGTGAAAGGGTAAATATTGCTCCGGAACTGCTCTACCGGAAAACATTTACTGATTATATTGATGATGTGAGTACGACGTATATAGACCCGATCTATTTCGATATGCATTTAAGCCCGGAGAACGCAGTGATAGCCAGGGAAATTAGCGACAAAACATTCGGCATCGTTACCCCGGGTGTGAACCGGTATGAACCCGGAACAATGAGAGGAAATTCAAAAAATAATGATGCCTATTTCTCCGTTGTACTTAAACTGGGAATCAGGCTTGGATCAACAGACGAAAATGGATTTTCTGATGGAAGGGATAGAAGAAGCGACAGAAGAGCGAGGCGGCAAACGAGATGTCCGCATTTTTATTAAGATCATAACAGTGACTACTGTTAACATATTTAGGCAGGGTATCTAGCAGAAGCTGAGCATACGGAATGTGCATTCATGCGCTAACCAAACCCCCGAAACCACAAGATTTAGTTTCGCTAAAATGCTTTGCCACCTATTTGAAACCATGCTTTGTGCGTGGTTTTTTATTTTAATTCAGCAAGCACATACTTCGCTGTAAATCCGCGCTTCTCAGCTTTCATGCCTTCAGGCACTCCTTCGTACAAAACTTCTCCGCCTCCGCTGCCCCCTTCCGGACCTATATCAATGATATGATCTGCTGTTTTGATCATATCCAGATTGTGTTCAATAACCAAAACGGTATTGCCGCGATCGGTCAGTTTATTCAGCACGTCGAGTAAATGTTGAATATCCTGGAAATGAAGACCGGTTGTCGGTTCATCAAGTATGTAAAAAGTTTTTCCCGTATCTTTTTTTCCAAGTTCTGTGGCGAGTTTCACACGTTGCGCTTCACCACCACTCAGGGTAACAGCGCTTTGTCCCAGCGTGATATAACCCAGACCAACTTCCTGTAAAACACGGATCTTTCGGTAGATGGATGGAACAGGTTGGAAAAATTCAACGGCCTCATCCACGGTCATATCCAGCACATCACTGATCGATTTGCCTTTATATCTTATCTCCAGGGTTTCCCTATTATACCTTTTTCCATTACATTTTTCGCAATGAACGTGCACATCGGGTAAAAAATTCATTTCGATCACGCGCATACCTCCACCTTCACAAACTTCACAACGACCACTTTTCACATTGAAAGAAAAACGTCCTGCATTGTATCCCCGGATCTTGGCTTCAGGCACTGCAGCGAACAGCGTACGGATATCCGTAAAAAATCCACAATAGGTAGCAGGATTACTTCTTGGTGTACGACCGATAGGACTCTGATCGATCTCTATTACTTTATCGATCTGTTCTAACCCTTTTACTGATTTATATTCCAGCGGATCCAATTTAGAGCCGTAACAGTATTGGCTCAATATCGGGTACAGCGTTTCGTTGATCAGTGTTGATTTGCCGCTTCCGCTTACACCGGTTACAAGAATTAATTTACCCAGAGGAAATTTTACATCGATATTTTTAAGGTTATTTCCTTTCGCACCTTTCAGTTCAATGAATTTCCCATTTCCCTTTCGCCTTTCTTTTGGCACTTCGATGTTCTTTTTACCCGCAAGGTATTTTGCTGTTTCAGAATTCGATTTTAAGACAACTTCCGGTGGGCCTGCGGAAACGATCTCACCACCATGTGTTCCTGCCCGCGGGCCAATATCAACCAGATGATCCGCAGCCAGCATAATATCTTTATCATGTTCCACCACAAGCACCGAGTTGCCGATGTCGCGAAGATTCTGTAGCGCGTGTATGAGGCGCTGATTGTCTCTTTGATGTAAACCAATACTGGGTTCATCAAGAATATAGGTGATACCCTGCAATTGAGATCCTATCTGAGTAGCGAGGCGGATGCGCTGGTATTCTCCACCGCTTAAACTTTTTGAGGGACGATATAAGGTTAGGTATGTTAATCCCACATCTAACAGAAATTGTAACCGTTCGCGAATTTCTTTCAGTACATCTTTAGCGATCTTATTTTGTTTTTCGCTTATCCGCTTTTCAATTCCGTTGAACCACTCCGCAAGTTTGTCCAGATCCATCATACTGAGCTCCGCGATGTTTCTATCGCTAACTTTAAACCAGAGACTTTCTTTTCTCAATCTCGTTCCACCGCAGGCATCGCATGGGCGAAGTTGTAAATACTGTTCGGCCCATTCCCGGATGCCTTCACTTGAACCAGACGATGCGAACCACCTTTTAACCATATTCACCACCCCTTCATATTCCGTTGTGTAGTAACCTATGCTGCTCTCGTCATCTTCCGTTATTTCATCTTTGATTTCTTCAGTAGTGATGTCTTCTTTACCATAGAGCAACACATTCATTGCTTTTGTTGAAAGATCTTTTACAGGTTTATCAAGACTGATCTTAAATTTTTTCGCAACCTGCTGTACCTGCTGAAAAACATAAGCCTGCCTTTCTTCTCCCAATGGCGCTATACCTCCCTGTTTTATGCTTAAAGATGGATCTGGAATGATGGCATCCATATTTACCTGGTAAATCGTACCTAACCCTTTGCACACGGGACAGGCGCCATAAGGTGAATTGAATGAGAAAGCATTGGGCGAAGGTTCTTCATAACTTATTCCTGTATCCACACACATCAACTGCCGGCTGAATTGCATTATGGATTTCTCATCGTTCAACAGTATAAAAAGCAAACCATTACCCAGTGCAAGGGCCCGCTGTACACTTTGACTTAATCGAACCCGCATATCTTCCGTTACAGGTAAACGGTCAACCACAACTTCTATATCATGTATTTTATACCGGTCAACCTGCATCCGGGGTACAAGATCAAGCACCTCGCCATCTACCCGCACTTTTACGAATCCTTTTTTCCTGATGTCTTCAAACAACTCTCGATAATGTCCTTTTCTGCCACGAATAAGGGGCGCAAGTATTGATATTTTCTTTGATTTCAATTTCTCAAAAATGGATTCAACGATTTCTTCCTCGCTGAATTTTACCATTCTCTTACCTGTGTTGTAGCTATAGGCATCGCTTGCCCTTGCAAATAATAACCTTAGAAAATCATAGATCTCCGTAATGGTCCCAACAGTACTTCGCGGATTTTTATTCGTGGTTTTTTGCTCAATGGAAATCACAGGTGAAAGGCCGGTTATCTTATCCACATCGGGTCTTTCCATATCGCCTACGAACTGGCGCGCGTAAGCGGAAAAACTTTCCATATAGCGGCGCTGACCTTCATTATATAATGTGTCAAAAGCCAGTGAAGATTTCCCTGAACCACTCACCCCGGTAAAAACTACCAGCTTGTTCTTGGGAATTTTGATATCAATATTTTTCAGGTTGTGTTCGCGTGCACCAAATACGGCTATTTCATCGCCAGGGGCAGCCTGTTCTTTTTTTGCCATGTAACTACTTATACCAAAGATAAACCAATAACGAAGGCTTATGGTTCGAACCATGCTCATGCCCCGCTTTTCTTTATTTTTGAAGGGAAAATTATTGAAATATGTTTGGGAACCTGTTTGGGAATAAGGAAGAAAAAGACCATCTATTCCGTCATGTGGTATTTATGACGGCCGAAGCAAAAAAGATAGCGCTGCTGAAGTTGGCCAAAGAAGATGAATCTTCTGTTTTCATAGCCTGGTTCCCCGAAACCGCCAGAACAATAGGTAATTATTTCAACGAAAACGGGGTAGATAAAAACAGGGTGATCGAAGCAAAGGATTCCACTTCCGCCAGATTAGCGGCACATACCCCTGTATTTCTCGAACACTATCCTATCCACGAAAAAGAAAAACAGTTAGTGGAGCATTGGAATCTTATTAATATTCCGGTTTACAGTTCAATGGACGAGCCGTTGTTTAAGCACCTGGGTGCAGAAAAAATGATTCCTATGATGAAGATGCTTGGCATGAAAGAAACCGAAGCCATTCAACACAGTATGGTAAGTAAATCCATCGTAAAAGGACAGGAAAGCATTGCAGAAAAAGCTGGCCTGGACCGATCCGCCAGTTCGCAGCAAGAATGGATGAATAAAAATTTGCTGTCGGGAACGCATTAATACAGCGAAGAAAAAATACTTTAGAACATTCATAAGCGCGCAAATTTTTATTTGCGCCTGTTCATTTACATAATGTTTGCGGCACTTGATCTTTTCCGTGGATGAAGTTCCACAGAGCGGATGCAATAGTCCGTATTTCCACCAAAATCTCCTTAAAAAACTTCTGGCCTGAATATTGAAAATTGAAGGGAAAGTCTGGTTATGAAGAGGATCAGTATTAATTATTACTGGATAAGCCTTCTGCTGAGTTTCTTATTCCTGCTCATGCAAAATATGAGTTTCGCCGCGGGCTCCTCCATCGCTGAAAGTGCCGAATGGTACCAGCAACCCTGGGCCTGGGTATTTGGTGGAATGATCTCATTTCTTGCATTTCTATTGCTTTTAGCATGGGCGGGGAGCAAACACTTCGATGCCAGAAAATAAAAAATAATTTCCTGAAAACAAAAACAACAAACAATGCCAAACGAATCAATTATTTCCGTTCTTAACGATTTAATAGAAATCAACAACGACCGTGTGACCGGTTACGAAAAAGCTTCCGAAGAAACCAAATCCCTCGATGTTGATCTGCAGGCTTATTTCACCAAGCTTGCAAATGACAGCCGCAAGAACACCGCGGAACTTTCTCAGGAAGTGCGTCGCCTGGGCGGTGAACCAGCCACGGGTACAACAAACAGTGGTAAGATATATCGCGCATGGATGGACGTAAAAGCGACGTTTACCGGTCATGACCGTACTTCGATCCTGGAGTCTTGTGAATTTGGTGAAGATGCGGCTCAGAAAGCCTATCGGGAAGCTCTATCTTCTGACGCAGATATGAGCACCGAAACCCGTCAGTTAATTGCTGACCAACAATCGTCATTAAAAGAAGCACATGATCACATCAAGAAATATCGTGATCTGCATAAAGCCGTAGCAGGATAGTGCAAATTGTAAAAATTTGCGCAGAACGGTTACCGGATAATGGTAACCGTTCCTTTTTTGGTAAAATATGTTC
>JAEWDG010000300.1 GCA_023390215.1 Bacteroidota bacterium
CATGTTAACCCAGTGGGTTCCGTTAAAATATTCAAACTTCCTCGTATCCGTATTGAACCTGATCATACCCTTAAGCGCAAGATCTGTTTCAACAAGATTTTGTTTCACCCTTATGAAACTAAAATTGTCTAAACGAAGGCCATTGTTGTATTTGATGCCATCGTTCGAAAAACCTCCAGTGTAACTTACCGACTCAAGTGAGGAAACCGGCTGGTTCAAATAAAGCACAATCACAGAATTATTTGATACCGCGACCGAATCCACCTGCGCTCCGGATGTGCATTGAAAAAATTGCTTTGCATTTGCCGGCACCTGTGAAATGGAATGTGAATACCCTGGAACGAGGTAAACAGTTTTCAGGTCTTCGCCAACAGTAAATAAAACGGGAACGGATCTTTTTTCTTTGAGTTGATAATTATAGATCACAAAATGATGGTCCGCATCTTCCACTTTGAAACTGATGGTGTCTGTGCGGCCTGTAAGTGGTAAAGCAGGAGGAATACCGGAGAGTACACCGGTTAATGGATTTATACTTATCCATGATGGGCCTTTGATCAATGAAAACTGAAGATCGGCAAGATCGTCGCTGATTGTAAAACCGCCGGGAATATTATAGCTGTAAAGTTGTAAGGCGTTGGCTGAATCAGGAGGGAGAAGTTGTAAGGTCGTTTTTCCCTGGGAAATAAAAGCCAGCATGGTTTCCAGCGCATTCGGCGCCACCTGGTGATTGTTCACGGTTTCATCGAGATAAAAATCAAAAACGCCACCCGTTCCCTGCAATGCTTTTTTTACGGAATCAACATAATAAAGATGTCCCTCATTTCCCCCGAAACAACAGTTATCGTAACGGTTATTGATTTGTAACATCGTTCTCGGTGGCGCCAGACAGGATAACACCATTAATTCATGCGCGTCAAGCAGGTTGTAGAGCCGGGGGTAAGTTTGTTCTCCATCACCGTTAGGATAGAACCTGCTTCTTACGGCTTTTGGCCAGGCACCTGCTATCGGAAACGAATAAACGATACTGGAATCTATTGCCGGGTAAACCGAGGTTGTCCATCCTCCACCCGAAAGTCCGCACATATAAATAGCACTATAACCAGACCGGCCAAGATAATTTAGGGATGCAATCAACGGACGGAAGAATAAGGCAAGCGGGTTTGCATAATGTCCCTGTTGAAAAAGCGCATTATGATTATTGTAACCGCAATAATATTCATTAGGCGGAGCCAGCCTGTAATTCAGCATGGGCACGGCCAGAACAGTATATCCTTCAGCGATCAGCCTTGGAATAACAAGTCCTGGTTCCTGATGGTTATTATTTGTCCAAACATCTTCTATAGACGCCGTTGCTGCACAATGACCCGAATGATAAATAAATAATTTGCCATTATTGTTATGCGGATGAAAAACAAAAGCATGTACGGGAACAGGAAAATCCTCCGGGTTATTCGAAGCATAGATATCCAGTTGGTCGGTGGATTGAAGATTACCCGCGGGATATAAAATAGACGTGTACGGAAAACCATCATAATTTTCAAGTGTGGTCACATTCAACTGAACATTATCAGGAAGCCAGTCGTAAGGGAAATCCACGGTTCCGAAAATTTTCAGCTTAACAGAATCGCGGTAGGCGCGGGCATTCTCTGCCGTAACTTTTATCGGACCTACCCTTTGTGAAAAAACAGGTTGCACACTTAAGAGGCAGGCTGCTATCCCCAGAAAACAGAAAATCTTTTGCCTGCCCATATTTAATTTATAATGTCTTTTCAAAGGAATAATATGAAATTCCAGAGGCCGTAAAGATATTGCTTAACCATCGATTAACATGTCCGGAAAAGTGGATATGAACCGATTGAGGAAGCCCCCTTCGGTTTGGGTTATCTTTGCGGAATGCATTATGTGACTCTGGAAAATGTGAGCAAGTCCTTTGGTGTGAGGACATTATTCAATGGTATCACCCTTCACATCGAAGAAGGTGATAAGATAGCCCTGGTAGCGCGGAATGGGAGCGGGAAGACTACACTGATGAAAATTATTGCCGGGATGGATCATGCCGATAAAGGAACGGTTTGGCTGCATAAAGATATTCACCCCGTGATGTTACAGCAGGAGCAGGACTTCGACCCCGAAAAATCGGTTTGGGATAATGTACTCGGATTTGATCACCCGCTCGCCAGGATGGTGAAAGCTTACGAGGAACTGTTGGAAACGGGTTCTGAAGACCATGATAGGATCAGCAAACTGATTTCAGGCATAGACGAAATGAATGGATGGAATTTTGATTCCGATCTTAAGCAGATTCTCGGGAGGTTAAACATTCATCATCTTAATGAAAAGACAGGAAAACTTAGTGGGGGTCAGAAAAAACGTGTTGCGCTGGCCCAGGCACTTGCTGAGGCAAAATTATACGATGGCCGTTGTTTGCTTATACTCGATGAGCCTACCAATCATTTGGATGTTTCGATGATTGAATGGCTGGAAGATTATTTGTCGGCCCAGAAGATGACCCTGTTGCTGGTTACGCACGACCGTTACTTCCTGGATAATGTGTGCAATGAAATTGTAGAACTCGATGATGAAAAGGTCTTCATATACAAGGGCAATTACGATTATTTCCTTGAACAGAAAGTTCACCGCCAGGAGGTGCAACAAAGCGAGCTTTCAAAAGATAAAAATATTTATCGACGCGAACTTGAATGGATGCGAAAGCAGCCGAAAGCAAGAACAACAAAAAGCAGAAGCAGGGAGGATGCCTTTGCTGATCTGGAGCAGCGGGTCAAACAGCAAAGAGAAGTTTCAGATATGAGCCTGCAGGTAAAGATGACCAGGTTGGGTGGAAAAATTCTTGAA
>JAEWDG010000007.1 GCA_023390215.1 Bacteroidota bacterium
GCATTCACGCATCAATGGCTGCTGAGTTTGACAAAGACCCACTGAATAATCCAAACATCATTTCATTAAAAAATGCATTGGAAGGAAAATCAGCCGGATATAAAATTGAAAATCATCCACTGAATATAAAAGGTGAAGGATCCGGAATTTTGGTTGGCGGAAACCTTGCTTTGCTTTCACATATTATTGGAACAGACTCCGACTATGAAACAAAAAACAGGATCTTATTTATTGAAGATATTGGAGAATACCTCTACAATGTAGACAGGATGCTAAATCAACTGCAGCGGGCAGGAAAGCTGAAACGGCTCGCAGGTTTGATTTTTGGAGGATTTACAGATCTGAAAGAGCCAACCCGACCATTTGGAAAAACTATTGAGGCCATACTGTTATCGTATACAGGATATCTGAAATGCCCTGTCTGCTTTGACTTCCCTGTTGGCCATGGAGAAAAAAATTTCGCGTTAAAAACCGGAATGAAATATCAGTTGCTTGTGAATAACAAACAAACGGTGCTTAAGGAACTGGACTAACGAAGTAAAGAATCAATAGCATTTTTATAAACAGGATAGTCAAACAAATTGTTGTGTTTACCGCCTTCAATCAAATAATATTTGTCGGTTGGTTTTAGGTTCTCTCTTAATTTTTTTGCCCTCCGGTAAAATATAACACCATCATCCGTTCCATGGAAGATCGTAACAGGTTCTTTGGTATCATCCAGGTAATTATGTGTAGGCACTTTATATTTCGCCATCCATCCTGTTGGATAAATGGGTGCATAGCTATTGAAAAGATCAGGAATACTGTAATAAGGCGTTTCGAGGATCAACTGTTTAACGGGTTCGGTTGAAGCAAGCCATGCGGCAAATCCTGATCCTAACGACTTACCATACACGGTAATGCTGTCGGAACTGATCCGTGAATTAACGAGTTTGTATACCTGTTCCGACATTTCATATACTTTATCTTCTGTAAGTTTCCCGGTTGATTTCCCAAAACCCGGGTAATCGGGCATCCATACATCATAGCCTTTTTCAGTAAATATTTTTGTAAGCGATGCGTACCGCTCAACATTATCCAGGTTTCCATGAAAATAGATGATTGAACCTTTTGTATGCGAAGTGTCGTTGGGTTTAAATCTGATAAGATCGATCTTCGATTCGGAATTCAATTGTATCCAATGCTCTTCAAACGGCTGAGTGAAATGGAAAGCGTGGCCCTCATCTAATACGGTGGGATGAAATAAAAAACGGTCCTGCATATAGTACAATACAATGCCGGGCAGACAATAAAAAATAATTATCAGGTTCAACCAGATCCGCCATTTTTTTCTTTTACGCTCCATTAAATTTTAAGTATATCTCTGATGAAATTATGATAGTCGGGGAATTTTGGAAGGTTATTATGTCCGCCACCCTGAATACGAATCAATGTGATCTTTCTTGGATTCAATGCTTTTAGTTTCTCGCTGTTACTTATTGGTATCAGCCAGTCTTTGGTTCCATGAAGTATATAGGTATGGCATTTTACTCCGGGTATCCAGAGGTCGGTTCGCAGGTGATATCGAAGTAGCCAGCGTACAGGCAAAATGGGCAGGAAGCGTTGCATCAATTTTTTAAAGCTGAAATAAGGCGCATCAAGAATGAGATACCGTGGATTATTATCGCTGGCTATTTTTGTTGCGAAACCACTTCCCAGGCTTCTTCCATAAACAATGATATGCGATTCGCCGTAGCGTTCAGCGAGATTTTTATATACGAACTGCATATCACTCAACATATCATTTTCTGACCGTTTACCCGTGCTTTTTCCAAAACCACGGTAATCTACCAACACGACATCATATCGATATCGAAAAAAATCGCGTGCGTATCTGGCCCATCCTTTTATACTTCTTGTATTGCCATGAAAATACAGAATAAGTCCATTGGGGTTTTGAACTGTAAAATGCAAACCATTGATCCTTACGCCGGGCTCTATATCAAAGAACAGTTCTGCGAACGGCGTATCATATTTGTAAACAAAATCTGCCCTTAGCTTTTCTGGTTTAAAAATAAAATGTTCCTGCACCAGGTAAATGATCAGCATCAGCAACCCGTACCCAGCAATGATATAGATGATCGTATGATTCAGTGTAAACTCAGGCGGTTATTCGCCAACCTGCTTTTTCCAGGCCTGCATGCCACCTTCGAGGTTATAAAGATTGGAAAAGTTTTTCTTCTGCAGGATTTTTTGAATGGCAATTACACTGCGGATCCCTTTCTGGCAATAAAATACGACGGGTTTTGTTTCGCTGATCTCGGGAAGGTGACAAAGGATCTGATCCAAAGGATACAGTTCTCCACCAATATTGAATGCATCATGTTCCCAGGGCTCTCTCACGTCAATTAACTGGATGTCCTCGCCTTCACTTAGTTTATCCAGCAGTGCCGCAGGTGATATACTATTCATCAAACTTCATCTTCGTTTAACCAGATACGTTTTAATCGCAGCTTACTAACCGGGGCAACGATCAGGGGGAATTTTTCAATCATCACATTACTTTGTTCCAAACCGAAGCTCCGCTCTTCACTTACACTTGTTTCCTTGATCCAGAAATACAACCGCATGATGATGTGTTCAAGGAATGGTAATTCATTATCCTGGCTCAGGAATTTTTCCATTACGATAAACTGGAAGTCGCCAACCATATTATTTCGCTGCTGGCTTTCATAACGGCTCATGATATTCACTTCGCGGTTGGCCACGAGGTCTTCAACCACTTTCCGGAACATCAAATTGATCTTTGGGGCTACACGGAATCCCAGCCTGAATTCGACACGTATAATATCGTTCGGGATAATGTGTTCAACGGTGTATTCACTGGTGTATGGGTCATCAAGCGTATCAACGTGGATGAACCAATAGATATCTGCCCGTTTGGGTTTGCCGCTCAGGATACTGTAGATCACCTTGTGCTCAATCTCTTTCGGATTGTTCGCGCTCGTGAGATACACGAGGTGCGTAGCATATTTTGGAACCGTATTATCATTACTCAGTTCCTCAAGTTTGGGAACATATTCTTCAACACGAACAAATTCAACGTATCTGTTTTTTATTTTTCTTGCTCGGTACCACACATACATGATCATGAACATCAACATACCGATCATCACTGTGATATAACCACCATGCACGAATTTGTCGAACAAGGCAACCAGAAAACCTGTTTCGCCGATCAGGTAATAGACCAGGAAAAAATAAATCCAGAATGGCCGAACCCTGTGCAACACGAGATAGTTCGAAAAAAGGATCGTTGTCATCAGCATGGTTGTGATGATAGCCAAACCATAAGCTGCCTCCATTCTGTCGGATTGCCGGAAATATAAAACAACGCCAATACAGCCGGCGAAAAGCAAACCGTTGATTGCCGGTATATAGATCTGACCTTTCGCTTCCGAAGGATAGCGAACCCTGAATTTGGGCCAGAGATTCAGGCGAATGGCTTCATTGATCAATGTAAAAGAACCGGTTACCATCGCCTGGCTGGCAATAATGGCTGCAGATGTGGCAATGATCACTCCGGGAACTATAAACCATTCAGGTAGCAGATCATAAAAAGCATTGATGCCATTTTCATTTCTGAATGTTTCATCCAGCAATTGTCCGGAATGGTGTTTAAGCAAACTTGCACCCTGACCGAAGTAGTTTAACAGCAGGGTCGTCTTTACAAAAATCCAGGATACCCTGATGTTGCCTCTGCCGCAATGCCCAAGGTCACTATAAAGTGCTTCTGCACCTGTTGAACAGAGAAACACAGCGCCCAATAACCAGAATCCCTGCGGATAAGTAAATAAAAAATGTAAAGCGTAGTAAGGATTTAATGCCCGAAGAATGGTAAGATCATCGGATATATGATAAACCCCCATGATCGCCAGCATAGTGAACCAGACACTCATCACCGGACCGAAAAATTTTCCTATGGAAGCGGTTCCGAATTGCTGAAAAAAGAAGAACACACAAATGATTCCAAGAACCACGTACATGATGAAAGACTGCTCCATTCCATTGAAACGCGGAAGTTCTTTTAAGCCTTCTATCGCGGAAGTGATGGAGATCGGAGGTGTGATCATGCCATCTGCAAGCAACGCAGCGCCCCCGATCATAGCGGGTATGACCAACCATTTTCTTCGCCGGCGTACCAATGCGAACAGTGCAAAGATCCCTCCCTCGCCTTTATTATCTGCACGTAGCACCAGCCACACATATTTTACGGTGGTCATCAGTGTTATTGTCCAGATGATCAGAGAAAGTGTGCCAAGGATCAGTTCTTCACTAACGACCCGGTCTTTTATGATTGAATTAAAGACGTACAGTGGAGAGGTTCCGATATCGCCGTAGATAATTCCGAGTGCAACCAGTAAACCGGCGGCACTAACTCTGTTAACGTGTTTAGCCACTCTTAGGATTCAAACAGGGTATGTCCTGTGAACCACAAAAGTAATCGGAATTAATATACCAGCAACAAAGGTTTCAACGCATGAGCCAATGAAAAAAACCCTCTCAAAAAAAGAGGGTTTCCAACAAACATACATATACAAACAAAGAAAAAACGCTGCCGGGCAGCGTTACGATCAATCGGGCTTTTTGCCTTCTAAAAATGTATTGATGGTGCCGATCTCGGCCTGGTTATTATTGTCTGATTTCACAGTGTAATTGCTATAGAAACTTTCCACATCTGCGATCTGGTTATGCATTTCCATATTGCGGCGAAGGTAAGCTGGTACCGTCTCAAACTCATTGTTAGGATCGGCTGCATTGATATTGAAAGATAGATTTCTCAACTTCGCAATACGTTCCATAGCCCGGCGCCTGAGCTCTTCTGTTTCGTCCTGCATCGCAGGTTCCTCAACAGTCGACATCATGATAGGCTGAGTCGAGTCACTGGGCTTATCCTCCGCCGCTTTCTGGGAATCTTTAACCACCAGTTGCATTTCGATCACAGGTTCGTCTTCCTGTGCCGTTGTATGCAAAGGCAGTGGTTCCTCGGTCGTATTGGATTTTGGGGCCGGCGCTTCCTCCTCGGCATAAATCCGCGAAGGTTTTGCCAGGTATCCCCCCGACGAAAGGGAGATACTATTGCTAGCTGCTTTAATTTCTTTAACCTGGGAAACGGGTATTTCTTCTTCATCCGGCGCTGTTGCCGCTTGCTGTTCCACCGCAGATGCGGGCTCGAACGCCATCACAAAATCTATTACCGGTGCCTGGTCTGCGATCGAAGATATCTCAAAAAATACGGGCTTTTCCTCGATTTTTTCCACAGTATTTTCACTTGGGATTTCTACTTCAACATTTTCTTTCAGCGAGGGTTGCAATGCATCGGCATCAACCGTTGTTTCGAGTTGAAACAGTTCTTTTTCCGGTGTTTCAATTGTGTTGGTTGTGAGCTCAATCGTCATTTCATCGGATGGCGCTACTTTGGATTTACCTGTTGCCTCAACCTCCGCTTCAGCAC
>JAEWDG010000014.1 GCA_023390215.1 Bacteroidota bacterium
GTCATATTTTCAACTACTAACAGTGAATCAACGATAAGACTCTGTAAAACCCTGGGCGCGACGATGTATGTCACGAAACCGGAATCATATCCTGAAATGCTTAAAACAATTAAATCGATATTATCTATCGACTGGAGCCGGTTTGATCCCTCATCCTGCAAATTCGTTTACACACTTAATTGATCCATGAAGGGAAAAACTGCCCTGCTGACCGGCGATCAGCGGGAAATATTTCTACGGCATTTGCGGGATGAAACCTCCGAAATGCACAGGGCGCTTGAAAATACTGCTCTTTCTAAAAAATTACTATCTCCTGATCAAACCCTTTCTGATTATACGCTTTATCTGAGCGCGATGCTGGCGGTGATGAATTTTACAGAAGCCTCTGTATTCCCAAGATTGTTGTCCATTCTGCCAGATATTTTTAAACGAAAAAAAACCAACTGGTTAACTGGAGACTTACAGGAATTGGAAAGTTATCACCAGGCCGTACCGGCCTTTCAACCGCAAATTCCTTCCACTTCCCCCTCCTATTATCTGGGCATGATGTATGTTGTAGAAGGCTCAACACTCGGCGGGCGCATGATCCTGAAACAATTACCCGAAGATACCAGAAATGCAACAAGGTTTTTTGAAGGTTATGGCCCTGAAACATCGGAGATGTGGAAAAGCTTTATTACCATCCTCGCCTCATACGCCATTGAAGATGAAAACCGCCAGTTAATAATTGAAGGAGCAAAAGATATGTTTCGCTTCATTCATGCATATTTTAATAAGATCGACGCATGCAGATAAGGGATATTGTAAACCGGGAAATCGTAAATCTCACAAACTGCGACCAGGAGCCTATTCATATTCCGGGATCCATTCAGGAACATGGTTTTCTGATCGCGCTCAACGAAAATCTTGTTACCTGTTATGTAAGCGGCAATGTTGAAAAGTTTACAGGGCTTTCATATCAACAGGTATTAGACAAACCCTTCAGTCAGTTACTAAATGATCAGATCCCTGCTTTCGAACATTATATAAAAAATCAGCAAAATACCGTTACCCCGCCGTTACCTGTCTCGCTTCAGGGCAAACTTTTTAATATCTCTGTTCATGAAAGTGGAACCTATCTGATTGTAGAATTTGAACCTGTTGTTGAATCTAGTCCGCTGATAAATACCGTGTACGACCAAACCGTTCAGTTCCTGAAATATATGCAGGAGGCCCGTTCACTCAAATCGCTGTGCCAAAAGGTTGCGGAAGAAATCCGGGCACTGACAGGGTACGACCGGGTGATGATTTACAGGTTCGATAAAGACTATAACGGTGAAGTGTATGCGGAGAGCCTGGATGATCGTTTTGAACCGTTTCTCGGTCTTCACTACCCCCATACAGATATTCCTGTACAGGCAAGGCAACTGTATATCAGGAACCTGTTACGTATCATTGTGGACGTAAACTACAGTCCCGTTCCTATATATACCATAGAGGCTGCGGATGCTCCTCCGCTTGATCTTAGTCTTTCCGTGCTTCGGAGTACTTCACCGATTCATGTGCAATACCTGCAAAACATGGGTGTTGGTGCAACCCTTACCATTTCTTTACTGCATGAAGGAAAACTGTGGGGACTCATCGCCTGTCATCATTATTCACCGAAATATATAGACCATTACACACGCATCTCGGCCCAGTTGCAGGGTCATTTCCTTACTTCACAGATCCATATTCGCATGCAGGCTGAAGAATATGAGATATCCAAAAACACAGGTATCGCACTCGATGTAATGCTCGAACGATTTTATTCTCCAACAAGAGAATCCATCCGGCAAATCGTATCCGAACCGGAATTATTGCATCTGTGTAATGCAGCAGGTGTATGTATTTTACTGGATGCTGTTGTTTATAAAAGTGGTAACACACCATCAGATGAAAATATTCTCGCCATCGCGAGCTGGGCCCATAAGCATACAGGCTCGAAGTTTTTCAGCACTTCCAAACTTATTGAACAGTTTCCGGAAGCAGAAAAATCCTGTCAGCATGCAGCAGGAATTCTTTTTTATACTTTAAAAAGTTTTGAAAACTCCTGTATTATCTGGTTTAACCCTGAAACACTTGACGAAGTGCAGTGGGGCGGTGATCCAAACAAGGCAATAGAAAAAAGCAAAGGCGGTCTTTCTCCCCGTAAGTCTTTTGAAGCTTGGCGTGAGGTGGTAAAATGCACCTCGAGAGAATGGCGCACTCCTGAATTGCATGCGGCAGCCAATTATGCGTACGCACTTCAGCAACACGTCACGTTTATTTTGTTGAATGAAGAGGAACAGCGTCAGCGGATATTAACGAGGAAGTTGCAGGAATCGAATGCAGAGTTGGAAAATATAAACTGGATTTCAACACACGATCTCAAGGAACCGCTTAGAAAAATACAGGTTTTCTCATCACGCCTGCTGATGAAAACCGATGGACTTTCCGATGATGTGGGCTCTACGCTTCATAAAATGAGCGAGTCGGCAAGCCGTATGCAGAAACTGATCGAGAGCCTTGCACTTTATGCGAGAACGAGACAGAACGATGAAGTGTTCAGCGTCGTAAACCTAAACCTGTTGATGGAATCTGTGGTAAAAGATCTTTGTGAAGAAGGAATGGAAGGAAATCCGGTCATTACGATCATGGAGCTGCCGGAAATTAAAGGAATCAGTATCCTTATACGGCAGTTGTTTGTAAACCTGATCAGTAACTCAATAAAATTCGCAAGAAAAGATCTCACACCGGAGATCAATATCAGTTATGGTGGATTATCGAAGTTTGAGAATGAGCAGGACGTCCGCTTTCATAAGATCATTTTATCCGACAATGGAATCGGCTTTGATCCTGTGCAGAATGCAAACATCTTTAAACTTTTCACCCGCTTGCATACAGTTAAGGAATATGACGGTTCAGGAATGGGCTTAGCGCTCTGCAAGAAAATCATGCAACTGCACGATGGGTTTATCCACGGTGAGGGAGAACCCGGCAAAGGCGCAAACTTTTTTCTTTATTTTCCCGAAACGTCACTGAACGAGAAGGTTACCGGGAACCCTTAGCTTTTTTCCGTTAATTATTCGAAGTTTACTATCGGCTGAAATTATCTGACTGCCGGTGAGTATACATGCTCCCCCCGGCACGGGATCAATTAAGATAGTTCCCTGCTTTGTGAGTACGGCCGGAGGGATTTCGTTGTTATCCCAATTTGATATGTTGTTCCAGTCGCCGTTTCCCTTAAACCGGTATGTACAATGGTAATCCAGACTGTCTAATTTTTGCCAGAGACTGTCATCGAAATTAGTAAGCGCGAGGTTTGAAGAATAAGCGTTATCCCCCATCCTTACCACAACCAGATTTTCACTGGGTACAACATAGATCTTTTGATCATTTTTACCCAGGGCCGCAAACATATCCGGGGGTGCATGAGGAATAAGTGGTCCCGGAAAAACCACCTGAACCTGCGGAACCATGTAGGAAGGCTTTCCATTTAACCACCACAGATAACCATATGATGTATTAAAGTTCTGACTCGTATTTGTCATCTGTCCGAAATAAGCAGGGCTTCTCAAAATTGTGTCTCCATTCCATATTCCCCTGCTCAGATTCAATAAGCCAAACCTCGCCATTGTTCGCGCTTTGCTGTAAAACACTCCATCAAACCAAAGTCCTGTCATACCTGTTCGCTGAAGTAAACCTGCGTTTGTAAACTGATTAATGGTTTGTCCGGAAACCTGTTCAATTACCTGAGACAATTGCTGATAGGCGCCTGTGTGATAGGCCCATCGCTGGCCGGTATCCGCTAAGTACTGAAGACATGTTGTTTCAGGTGATTCATTTTCGCATGGACCTGAAGGGGAATCGTCGAGCCCACTCGTCATAGTGAGCAGGTTTCTTAAAGTGATCATTGACTCTCTATTCACCGGGGCCACCGTCCAGCCCGTTCCCAGGTAATGGGTTACGGTTTGCTGAATATCCAGTATTCCCTGATCCTGCGCGATCCCTACGATAAAAGACATTAAACTTTTGCCTGCCGAAGCCCAGTACCAAACGGAGTCCTGAACAAAACTTCCAAAATATTTTTCAAGCACGATTTTTCCATCTTTTAAAACTATGAATGCCCTGGTATGGGTTTGCTCAAGATAGTTGTATAATGAATCGATGGAGGTTTTACACCAGCCTAGCCTTGATGGAGACATCGTATCCCAGGCATTACCCGTTAATGGCGGGAAATATAATTGAGCCTTACTCCTCTGATGCAGGCTTATGATCAACACCAGGCTAACAAGGAGATGTTTCATTCTGCAATTTGAACAAAATTCAACCAATCATCTAAAATCCTGCTCTTTTTAGGGCAGAAATTCCACGAAACTGTCCTGAGAAATCAGTTTTGAGGTTCAAATATTTTTGGGAACGCCATTTGAACACTTTTGGAAAACAATAATTCAATCATGAAACGTATACCAATCCTTATTCTCGGCTTTGCTATTGCCCAATTCTCCATCGTTGGATGTGATAATAATGATAAGACGACAACAGAAACAACGAAAGACACAACCACTACATCAACTATGATGGACGGGTCCCAGAATTCTGCAATGACAGCGGATACGAGTATGACC
>JAEWDG010000157.1 GCA_023390215.1 Bacteroidota bacterium
AGTAATGGCAGCCTGGCGTGCACGGTTATAGCTGATCTTAAGGGTCTTTAGCAATTCGTTCGCGTTGTCACTGGCTTTATCCATTGCCGTCATGCGCGCCCCATGCTCACTTGCATTACCATCAAGAACAGCCTTATATAATTGCGTATTCAGAATTTTCGGCATCAGTTCACGAATCAACACTTCGCGGTCCGGCTCGAAAATAAAATCGGATTTTTTCCTGGATGTGCCTGAATTAACTCTGGCTACCGGCAGAAATTGTTCTGCGATATATGCCTGTGATGCCGCGTTTTTGAATTCACTGTATACAAGTTCAATGGCATCCACTTCTTTGTTCGCGAATGCATCCATGGCATGTTTTGCTGCGGCCTGCACCTTCTCAAAGCTCAATCCTGTAAAAATATCCCAGTAGTTATCTACAACAGGGTAGCCGCTTTTCAGGAAATTTTCATAACCTTTTTTTCCGATAGGCAGCATTTTTACATTTCCTTTCGCCAACTGGGCGGGATATTTTTCCCGGGCTACCTGTTTGGCCAGTTTGATCAGGTTGCTGTTGTATCCGCCACAAAGTCCGCGGTCACTTGTAACCACGATGATCATCACTTTTTCAACGGGGCGTTCTATGGCAAGGTCGATGGAAATACTGCTGTCTGCACTGCTCACGATGTTGCTCAGCATTTCCTGAAGCTTCTGGGCATAAGGGCGCATCTGTGTAATAGCATCCTGGGCGCGGCGAAGTTTTGCTGCGCTCACCATCTTCATCGCTTTTGTGATCTGTTGTGTACTCTGCACACTCTTAATCCGGTTACGAACCTCTTTTAATGCACCACTCATAGAGATTTATTTTTCGGGCCCTGGATGACCCTGTTTTTCGAGCGGCAAATTTAGGGCAATGGCATGAGAAATCCAGTTGCGCTGAAAGGATTTGTATGCCTCATCCGGTCGACATAATCAATTTCCGGTCGTTAAAATACCGTGGAAAAGGCCATTTTACTCCTGAAAGGCGGGAAAACTATGCTAACTTTGCCCTCCCTGCCAATTTGGCGAGAAGAAACCCATAGCATGTTATTTGACCATGCGGCAGACAACCTTATCTAAGACAATTTATGTTAGGCATTATATCTAAGCTCTTCGGCGGCAATAAAAGCGAAAAAGACGTTAAGCAGATCACCCCGCTTGTAAAAAAAATCAATGATCATTTTCAGCAATACCGGGATCTTTCCAACGATGAATTAAGAGGAAAGACAAACGAATTCAGAAACCGTATCCAGGCCCATCTGGCTGATACGGACAAGATCATTTCCGACAAAACCAGTGAAGCCGAATCTCTGCCATTTGAAGATATTAACGGGAGGGATACGATTTATAAAGAGATCGATGCGCTTAAAAAAGACAGGGACAAAAAAATTGAAGAGGTACTGGAACAGATTCTTCCGGAAGCATTTGCAGTGGTAAAGGAAACGGCCCGTCGTTTTACAGAGAATGAAGAGATCGTGTCCAGGGCAATAGATCTCGATATCGAACTTCAACACAAAAGAAACCATATCACCATTGAAGGCGATCAGTGTATATATAGGAATAACTGGACCGCGGGGGGAAATGTGATCAAATGGAACATGGTGCATTATGATGTTCAGTTGATCGGAGGTACGGTACTGCATCAGGGAAAGATCGCCGAAATGGCTACCGGTGAAGGTAAAACGCTGGTAAGTACTTTGCCGGCTTACCTCAATGCGCTTGCAGGAGAGGGCGTTCACATTGTAACAGTGAACGATTATCTCGCAAAACGTGACTCGGAATGGAACGGCCCTATATTCGAATGGCTCGGGCTTCGGGTTGATTGTATTGATAAACATCAGCCTAACAGTGATGCAAGGCGCAACGCGTATAATGCCGACATCACATACGGTACGAATAATGAATTTGGTTTCGATTATCTCAGGGATAACATGGTGCATAGTCCTGAAGAAATGGTTCAGCGTAAACACCATTTCGCCATGGTGGATGAGGTGGATAGTGTATTGATCGATGATGCACGTACTCCCCTGATTATTAGCGGTCCGATCGGCCATAATGATAATACTCAGTTGTTTTTCGATCTTAAGCCAAGGATCGAAAAGCTGGTGGAAGTACAGCGCAAAGTGGTGAACCAGTTCCTGATTGAGGCTAAGAAAAAAATTGGCGAAGGAAACGATGATCCCAAGGATGGAGGTCTGGCCCTGATGCGGGCTCATCGCGGTTTGCCCAAAAACAGCGCGCTTATTAAGTTTCTGAGTGAACCGGGCATGCGGGTAAAACTCCAGAAAAGTGAAAATTATTATCTCGCCGATCAGCAGAAAGAAATGCCAAAAGTTGATGCGGAACTCTATTTCCACATCGACGAAAAAAACAACCAGGTAGAACTCACGGACAAAGGACTGAACCTGATCACGCGCAGTGGTGAAGATCCCGAGTTCTTTATCCTTCCTGATATTGCGACCAAGATCGCGGATATTGAAAAAACAGATCTGACTGCGGAAGAGAAGCTTCAGAGAAAAGATAATTTACTCAGTGAATATTCTGCAAAAGCGGAACGCATTCATACGGTGCAGCAATTATTAAAAGCCTATGCACTGTTTGAAAAAGACGTTGAGTATGTGGTTCTGGACGGCGAAGTGAAGATCGTTGATGAACAGACAGGTCGTATCCTGGATGGCCGCCGTTATTCCGACGGCCTGCACCAGGCGATCGAAGCAAAGGAAAATGTGAAGATCGAAGCATCCACTCAAACCTACGCGACGGTGACGCTGCAGAATTATTTCAGGATGTACCATAAGCTGGCTGGTATGACGGGTACGGCGGAAACTGAAGCGGCTGAGTTGTGGAGTATTTACAAACTGGATGTGGTAAGCATCCCCACCAATGTTACGGTTATCCGAAAGGATTTACAGGACATGGTTTTCAAAACCAAGCGGGAAAAATACAAAGCGGTAATTGAAGAGATTGAAAAACTCCGCACAGAAGGGCGGCCTTGTCTTGTAGGTACAACTTCTGTTGAAGTAAGTGAATTGCTGAGCAGAATGCTTAAGCAAAAAAATATCCCGCACAATGTTTTGAACGCGAAACAGCACTCGAGGGAGGCGCAGATCGTTGCAGAAGCGGGTCTGGCCGGGGCTGTTACCATTGCCACCAACATGGCGGGCCGAGGTACCGATATTAAGCTGGGGCCCGGTGTAAAAGAGGCGGGCGGTCTGGCCATCATCGGCACCGAGCGACATGAAAGTCGGCGTGTGGATCGTCAGCTTCGTGGTCGTGCAGGTCGCCAGGGTGATCCTGGTACGTCGAACTTTTTTGTATCGCTGGAAGATGACCTGATGCGCATGTTCGGCAGTGAACGTATCGCTTCGCTGATGGACCGTATGGGTTATAAGGAAGGAGAGGTGATCCAGCACAGTATGATCACAAAAAGTATTGAGCGTGCACAGAAAAAAGTGGAAGAGAACAATTTTGGAATTCGTAAACGTTTGCTGGAATATGATGATGTAATGAATAAGCAGCGTAATGTAGTTTATGGAAAACGTAATCATGCGTTGTTCGGCGAACGCCTTGCGCTTGATCTGGATAATGCATTTTATTCTGTAGCAGAAGGTTTGGTGATCGCTGCGAAAGAAGAAAGCAATTACGAGAATTTTAAGCTTAACGTGATCATGAACTTCGGCGTGGATACAACCATTTCCGCTGACGATCTTGATAAGACCGATACTACTTCGCTTACCGAAAGATTATATAATGAAGCGGTAACGCGTTACAATGAAAAAAAGAAATCTCTGCAAACACAAACCTGGCCGATCATCTCAGATATTCGCCGCCAGCAGGGAAACCATATCGAAAATGTGGTAGTACCATTTACAGATGGAAAAAAAGGTTTGCAGGCTTTGGTAAACCTGGATAAATACCTGGGCAATGAAGGTAAAGAAATCGGTATGGCGCTGGAACGTAACATCGCTTTATCTATGATCGATGATGCCTGGAAAGAACATCTGCGGGCAATGGACGATCTGCGTCATAGTGTGCAAACTGCAGGATATGAACAGAAAGATCCATTGGTGGTATACAAGATCGAAGCGTATAATGCTTTTAAGCAAATGGACGATCAGGTGAATAAAGACATCGTCAGCTTCCTTTCACATGCGCAGATACCGGTGGAACAAAGAAGTCCGGCTCAAATCCGCGAAGGGCATGAGCAGAAAACAGATATGAGCAAAATGGCTTCGAATAAAATGGAGGTCGAAGCTGCGGGAACTGATTATGCCGCCAATGAGCATGATTATTTCGATCCTTCAGGGCCCGTAAAACAGGAACCGGTAAGGGTTGAACCGAAAATCGGTCGCAACGATCCCTGTCCCTGCGGTAGCGGCAAAAAATACAAACAATGCCACGGCAGATAAAACCTTTCTAAAAGCACCTCCTGGTGCTTTTTTGATACATATGACCATGCTTAAGACACGCAGACTTTCGGTAATTGATAATGAATTTATCCTGCCAGATCTTGACAGCGCACTGAGTTACGCAAGTCAGCAGGGGTTTGAAATGCTTTGCGTGCTTCCTATGTTCGTGAAAAAAGCAAAACAAAAGGATGCATCAGTTTTGCTAGCCACACCTGTGGGTTTTCCGTATGGCCATCATGCTATTGAAGCGAAGCTTTCAGAAACGGTTCTGGCATTGGTTGACGGCGCTGATGAAATTGAATGGAACCTTAACGTGCAGGCTATTCGCAGCGGTGATTTTCAATACCTCGCAAAAGAGATCAATCATTTCCTTCCGGTGGTGGCAAAAATGGGTAAAAGAGCTGGCCTGAGAGTTGATATAGAGTCGCTGACGGTTGAAGAAATCTCGGCTTTGTGTAATGTGATTGGACCCTCAGGTGTATATGCTGTTCATGCTGTCGCCGGGGATAACGAAAAGGTAGGAAACAAATACGCGCAATTAAGGGTTCAGTTACCAGATATGATTCACCTGCATATAGATATTGTTAAGAATGAACAGGTGTATGAAGATCTTCCTGCGGAAATTGTTTCTTTGAACCTCAGAACAACGGATCTCAGAACGCTGGATAATGAATAAATACAGAGCTTTATGAAAGGAATTTTTTTAATGATTGTTTTGATTGCGACAGGTTCTGCTGCTTATTGTCAGGAAAGAATGATAGAAGTAAACGATACCGCGAGAAACATAAAACTTATCAAAGACGTAAGAGTGGATCTGCTGGGCAAAAAAATGGCTGAGTATAACGAAAGCCTGGCGGATAAAATGCGATCAACAAAGGGTTATCGTTTAACCGTAATGAATTCGAGCGACCGGAATGCTGTTATGAAAGTTCGTCAACAATTATTACAAATGTTCCCCGATCAAAGTGTGTATATCGTATTCCAGTCTCCTTATATGAAGCTTAAATTTGGAAATTTCCTCGAGAAATCGGAGGCGGAAGACTACCGGAAACTGATAGCCGCATCGCAGTTAGTGCCGGGAAATATTTATATCATACCTGAGATGATTGAAATAAAAGCTGACAGACTGAACCAGGCCACTGATCAGTAGAACGGCTTTTAATTGCGCTTTCTTAAAGGAATTTTTTTATTTTCAATGCCTACCTTCACCGCAAAACGGATCAATGCTTTCCCGCATCAAAGAACTTGCTTCAGCATACCAAAATGAATTTATTGAGATCCGGCATCAGATCCATTCTAATCCGGAGTTGAGTTACCAGGAATTTCAGACGTCGGAGTTTGTTCGAAATAAGCTTAAATCTTTTGGGATTAGCTCCACGCAAATCGCTGCCACAGGTGTTGTGGCTATCATCGAAGGAAAAAATCCCGCATCCCGCATTATTGCATTGAGGGCCGATATGGATGCATTGCCCATCGAAGAAGAAAACGAAGTGAGTTATAAATCTAAGAACAAGGGGGTGATGCATGCATGCGGACACGATGTTCACACTACCTGTCTTTTAGGCGCCGCTAAAATTTTATTTGAAACCAGGAAAGAATGGGAAGGAACTGTTAAGCTGATTTTCCAGCCCGGTGAAGAAAAAAATCCCGGAGGTGCCAGCCTGATGATAAAAGAAGGTGTGCTCGAAAATCCTGCACCACAGAAAATTTTTGCGTTACATGTTCACCCGCAACTCCCTGTTGGAAAATTCAGTTTCAGGGGCGGAATGGTAATGGCAAGTGCAGACGAGATATATATAACGATAAAGGGTAAAGGCGGCCACGCAGCGGCACCACAGTTCACCGCTGATACGATACTCGCGGCATCGCAGTTGATCGTGAGCCTCCAACAGATCGTGAGCAGAAATAATAATCCCTTTAACCCAACAGTTTTATCCATTACTTCTGTGCATGGGGGAAATACAACTAATGTTATTCCGTCTGAAGTGAAACTTATGGGTACGCTTCGTGCAATGAATGAAGAATGGAGGTTCAAAGCACATGAATTAATCAAGAATCAGTCTAAACAGATCGTGGAGGCTATGGGCGCAACATGCGAGGTGCACATTGATGTGGGTTACCCGTTTGTTTATAATAATCCGGAACTGAATGCCATAGCTATGGAGAAGGCCAAAGAACTGGCTGGTGAAGCTAATGTGGAGGAGACGGAAATGAGGATGGGCGCTGAAGATTTTGCCTATTATTCTCATAAGATCCCCGGATGTTTTTTCCGGTTAGGCGCAGGTAATGTGGAAAAGGGAATTACATCTAACGTTCATACACCAACATTTAATATTGATGAGGCAGCTATTGAAAAAGGAATGGCGATGATGGCCTGGCTTGCAGTGAGCTGCTAAAAAAAATTATTATGAAAATTGCTTTCCATGGTGCCGCGCGCACCGTTACCGGATCAAAACATCTCATTCAATTAGCAAACGGGAAGAAATTATTGCTCGATTGCGGCATGTACCAGGGCATGGGTGATCAAACCGATGCACTGAACAGGGAATTTGGTTTCGATCCTGCTGAAATAGACATGATGATACTTTCACACGCGCATGTTGATCATTGCGGTCTTATTCCAAAACTGGTAACAGAAGGATATAAAGGAAAAATATATGCAACACCTGCCACGCGCGATTTAGGCGCCGCTTTACTTGAAGATTCCGCGGGTATCCAGGAATCTGATGTGAAGTATGAAAACAAAAGAAGAGGCTTGATGGGCCTTCCGTATTTGAAGCCGCTTTACACAACGTTAGAGGCAATAGAATGTATGTCATCCTTTGTGGATGTTGAATATAATAAATGGACAAAGATTGATGAGGATGTTGAATTTTGTTTCACAGATGCAGGACATATCATAGGCAGTACAGTTGTCAATTTGAAGATCACCGAAAATGGAAAGCAATACAGAATATGCTTCAGCGGCGACGTAGGCCGTTACCGTGATATCATTCTCAGGTCACCCGAAGTCTTTCCACAGGCGGATTATATTATTATCGAATCCACTTATGGAAACTCATTGCATGAGCAGGGTTATACCACACCCGAACATCTGTTGGAATGGATCAACCATACCTGTATTGAGAAAAAAGGAAAATTGATACTCCCTGCCTTCAGTGTGGGAAGAACGCAGGAAATTTTGTTTACACTTAACCAGTTGGAACTGGAAAACCGGCTACCGGATCTGCCTTATTTTGTAGACAGCCCGTTGAGTGTGAAAGCAACGCATATCGTCAAAAGTTATCCGCAGTATTTCAACAACCGTAAACAAAGAATTCTCGAAAGCGACCAGGATCCATTTGGTTTTAAGGGATTGAAATTCATAAAGTCGGTGGAGGAATCAAAACAGTTAAATTACCTGAACAGGCCCTGTGTCATTATCTCTGCCAGCGGAATGGCAGAGGCGGGAAGGGTAAAGCATCACATCAGCAATAATATTGAAAACAGCCGCAACAGTATTGTGCTGACAGGGTATTGTGAGCCCAATTCGCTCGGCGGGAGGTTGAGGCAGAAGCCCCCGGAAGTGAGGATCTTCGGGCAGATGCATCAGGTAAATGCGGAGATTGGAGAACTGAGAAGCATGAGCGCCCATGGAGATTATGAAGACCTCAGCCAGTTTCTCGCTTGTCAGGATCCTCAGCAAGTAAGAAAACTGTTTCTTGTGCATGGAGAATACGATGTGCAGTTCGAATTCCGCAAGCGATTGATCCGTAAAGGATTTACTGATGTGGAGATCCCTGAGAGACACCAGGTGATTGGTCTGGGTTAATTAACGTAAAAGCTGGGAAAGGTTTTTTAATTTTAAGGTATGGAGCAATATGGCAAAATACTCTTAGTCGCCATGCCTGTTTTCCTTTTATTGGTGTTGTTTGAAAAATGGTATGGATGGAAAAAAGGCTTTGATACTGTCCGCAACATGGACATGATCTCCAGTCTCACTTCCGGCGTTACAAATGTTACTAAAGATGTTTTGGGTCTCGCTTTCGCGATTCTTTCTTATGAGTGGCTTGTTACAAAGATCGCCGTCACGCACATTCCCACGAACTGGCTCACTTATTTTATTGTTTTTATTGTACTGGATTTTGCCGGCTATGTAGTTCATGCGATCGATCATAAGATCAATTTTTTCTGGAACAGTCATCTTATTCATCACAGCAGCGAAGAATTCAATCTCGCCTGCGCATTACGACAAAGCATCGCCGTTTTTGTCCGGCTTTTTGCGGTCTTGCTTTTACCGGCTGCGTTGCTGGGAATTGATCCCAAAATCATTGCAATCGTTGCGCCCCTGCATTTATTTGCGCAGTTTTGGTATCATACGCGCCATATCGGGAGAATGGGTTTTCTGGAAAAAATTATTGTAACGCCATCGCATCATAGGGTACATCATGCGATGAATAAGCAGTACATCGATAAAAATTATGGGCAGATACTGATCATTTGGGATAAAATATTCGGAACATTTCAGGAAGAACTGCCAGAGGTTAAGCCCGTATATGGTATTACCCGACCGGTGCAGACATGGAATCCGATCAGAATAAATTTTCAACATCTATCACTTCTGATAAGAGATGCCTGGAGGACAAAAAGCCTGAAGGATAAATTTAAAATATGGTTTATGCCAACGGGATGGCGCCCGGCAGACGTTGATGCCGCGTATCCTGTTTTTAAAATTGAAGAACCCGGTCATTTTGAAAAATACGATCCACCCTCTTCCCATCTTCTTGTTACATGGTCCTGGATACAGCTATTGCTCCTATTAATTTTTATCAGTTATCTGTTTGGAAACCTCGCAGAGATCGGAAAACCCGATATGTTTATTTACGGAGGATTTATTTTCATTTTCGTCTATGCGATGACGGAGCTAATGGATAAAAACCGTCATTCAATATGGTGGGAATTGCTAAAATCTGTTTTTGGTCTTTCCGTTCTGCTGGTTACCGGCGATTGGTTTGCGTTACATCACTATGCCGGTAATTATGTGTACCTGCTGGGGTTTTATTTTATTCTTTCTCCTTTTGTAAGCATTTGGATACTGAAACATGAGTCTACTATCGATTCGGAGACAACGGCTGTTCCAGCTTAATTTCTATGAGTAGATAACGAGCTAAAATGTTTTTAATAAAATCCATTGAGATCTTTTGATTAAGATGGTATTTCCCATTTTTCATTAACCATGCGCACGAGTTTGAAAGGATTATCGGATTGAAGCTCCGGAGGAAGTAATTTATCGGACCAGTTCTGATAACACAAGGGTCTCATAAAGCGCCTTATAGCATCCGCGCCAACAGAACTAAATCTTGGATCGGTAGTGGCGGGGAAAGGTCCGCCGTGCTGCATTGCGGTTGCTACGCGAACACCTGTGGGCACGCCGTTACAGACCAACCTTCCACATTTGTTTTGAAGAACAGGTAATAATTTATGAAAGCGCAAAAAATCAGTTTCAGATCCAAATATCGAGCAGGTTAATTGTCCTTGAAGTGACTCTGCGACCTGGTACATTTCCGGTTCATCTGTACATAATACCAACAATGAATAAGATCCAAAAACTTCTTCTTTTAATTCAGGATGTTGAAGAAAGTATTGCGCATTTGTTTCTGCAACGGTAATATCGGCAAATCCGGTTTCAGCATGTTGTGTACTTCTGGTTAAGATCCTAACTCCATGCTGATCCAGCGCCGCAGTTTTATTCTTCTGAAAATTCTCGTAGATCCCTTTGTGAAGCATTTTTTGCGGTTTGCATGCTTCAATTGCTGATGTTAATTGAAGTTTGAACTGCTGCAAACCTTCAGTCTCAATTCCTACCATAATTCCGGGATTGGTGCAAAACTGACCCGCATCTACAGAGATGGAAGCTGCCATTTTTGCTGCGATGTCTTTACCATTCTCCTGAATAGTTTCCGGTAGAAAAAACACTGGATTTACACTTCCCATTTCTGCAAACACAGGAATGGGCGTATCCCGTTGTTGGCCCCAGTCAAAAAGCTGTTTACCACCGGCGTAAGAACCCGTGAAGCCCACGGCGGCCAGTGAAGGATGTTTAACCAGTGTTTCGCCTGTTTCGAAGTCGCCTTCCACCTGTTGAAAAATATGTTCGGGGAGATTTAGGTCTGTCAAACTTTGTTGGATAATTTCAAAAACCATTTTTGCGGTTTGCGGGTGTGCAGGGTGGACTTTTTCGATAACCACACAACCCGCAGCCAGCGCACAAGCCGTGTCGCCACCCGCAGTGGAATAGGCGAAAGGAAAATTACTGGCTCCGAATACCGCAACTGGCCCAAGAGGGATATTCATTTTTGCCAGGGAGGGAGAGGTGGAATCGTTCCCGGGATTTATGCGAATATCCAGGGCAAGTCCCGATGCCATAAACTCGGCATAACTTCTAAGTTGCAGGGCGGTTCGTTGTATTTCGGCCATAAGTCGCGTGCTTGCCAGGTTGGTTTCTGACTGAGCGATAGACTTAAGATCTTCTTTGTTGAATTCCAGTTTCTTTGCTATGAGGTGCAGAAGTTGCTGTTTTATAGCGGGTGGGGTATTACGGTAATGATTAAATGCCGATATAGCGTTTTCGAGGATTTGAGGTATAATTTCTGTACTTGCCATAGTTGTAAATCAAAGCTTTGGCTACAAATATGGCACCATTGCGAATCGTTCACAAAAATTTGGATGCAAAACTGCATCTGATTATCTTTGCCCTCCCAAATAAAAATGGCGCGTTGGTCAAGGGGTTAAGACGCCTACCTTTCACGGAGGAATCACGGGTTCGATTCCCGTACGTGCTACAAGAGCCGCTCGAGAGAGTGGCTTTTTTGTGTTTAAATGAAACCTTATGGTTTGTGTATATGTGCTAAAAAGCTTGTCTGATGGAATATTATATGTTGGTATTTCAGAAGATATTAATAGGAGGTTAACAGAACACAATCAGGGAAAATCAAAATTTACTTCAGGCCATCGACCGTGGGAGGTAATTTACAAAGAGGAATTTCCAGATTATGAAACTGCGAGGCAAAGGGAAAAATATTTTAAAACGACTTCGGGAAGAAGATACTTAAAGAAATTACTTTTTTCATGAATCACGGGTTCCCTGCCCGACTGCGTCAGCAGGCGGGGATTCCCGTACGTGCTACAAGAGCCGCTCAACATGAGCGGTTTTTTTATGTTTCTTCGGGAAAAAGATACTTAAAGAAATTACTTTTTTCATGAATCACGGGTTCCCTGCCGACTATGCTGGCAGGCGGGCCTGCCCGACTGCGTCAGCAGGCGGGGATTCCCGTAC
The DNA here is from genome assembly GCA_023390215.1 of Bacteroidota bacterium. Lineage (GTDB taxonomy): Bacteria > Bacteroidota > Bacteroidia > Chitinophagales > Chitinophagaceae > Ferruginibacter. The sequence continues at coordinate 11,743 of JAEWDG010000157.1, forward strand.
GTGCTACAAGAGCCGCTCGAAAGAGCGGTTTTTTTGTATCCCAAAACCCGGAAGACCTTAGCGCGGGTCTGTGATTTATGAAGGATATATCGATGGTTCTAAGGGACAATGGCAAATTTCCGACGAGATAATGGAAGTAGAGGGATATAAATGTCAGCATGCATATTGGGTTAATAGAAATGGCAAGGATACGGCAACGGAAATTTGGTTTACTGAGGAAATACCCTGTCCAACAGGATTTGAAGTCTGGAACTATGTTCCGGGTTTTGTAGTTAAGGTAAAAACGCCGATGAATATGGTAGCAACATTGCGGAAACTGCGAATTGGAGATGTTATTCCGCCTGAAGTTTTTATTAGAAAGGAACTGAAAAAGAGCAAGAAATAAAAT
>JAEWDG010000183.1 GCA_023390215.1 Bacteroidota bacterium
GTTTTATTGTCGCAATTGAATATGGAAGCCGAAACAGATAAGCTTGTAAGATCCCTTCCATTAGGCTGGCGCCAAAAGCTCGCTTTTTCGGTGGCCATATTCCATGAGCCAAAAATTGTGTTCCTCGATGAGCCAACGGGAGGCGTGGATCCGGTAACCCGGAGAGAATTCTGGGTTATGATTTATGAAGCGGCTGCAGCCGGTATCACCGTTTTTGTTACCACACATTATATGGACGAGGCGGAATATTGTGACCGGGTATCCATCATGGTTGATGGAAAAATTGCAGCCCTGGATAAACCTTCATTTTTAAAAAATAATATGGGTGCTGCATCTATGGACGAAGTGTTTCTTCAATTGGCCAGAAATGCTCAAAGAACAGAATAATGAAACAGTTTAGTGCATTTGTGAAGAAAGAAATCTTTCATATCTGGAGAGATAAGCGGACCTTATTTATCCTTCTGGCCATGCCTGTGATTCAGATCATAATTTTTGGTTTTGCATTAAGTAACGAGGTTAAGAATTCGAAGATTGCTGTTGTGGATCCTTCCAATGATCCTGCTTCGCAATCGCTGATCTCGGAAATTGATGCAAGCCGGTATTTTGAAGTATCAGAGCGATTCACGAATCCCGACCAGATAGAAGCCGCGTTTAAATCAGGCAGCATCAGAATGGCTGTTGTTTTTCCCGTTTCTTTTAGCAATGATCTGTATCATTTGAATAAAGCAAGTATTCAACTGATCACTGATGCAACTGATCCTAATGTTGCGAATACACTCACGAATTACGCGCGCGCGATCATTCAGCAATACCAGGACAGGATCACAAACGGGCGTAAGCTGCCTTATACCATCTCTACCGGGCTTCGCATGTTATACAATCCTGGTTTGAAAAGTGCTTACAATTTCGTTCCTGGACTAATGGCCATGGTTTTATTGCTGATCTGCACGATGATGACCGCCATTACCATTGTAAGAGAAAAAGAAACCGGTACAATGGAGGTTATGCTCGTGTCGCCAATGAAGCCTTTTCGTATAGTGATCGCAAAAGCAGTTCCGTATCTTTTATTGTCCGCCATCAATATAAGCAGCATCCTCCTGTTAAGTGTGTATGTGTTGGAAGTGCCGGTGAGAGGCGAATTATCCCTGCTGATATTTGAAAGTGTATTATTCACACTTGTATCATTGTCCTTAGGCTTGCTGATCTCTTCAAAAGCAGATTCGCAACAGACTGCCATGTTTATTTCATTAGTTGCGTTATTTCTGCCAACTGTGATGTTAAGCGGCTTTATGTTCCCTATTGAAAATATGCCGTTGCCCTTAAGAACAGTAGCCAATCTTGTACCTGCAAAATGGTTTTATGTCATCGTCCGGTCAGTAATGATCAAAGGAGCAGGATTTGGAGCGGTATGGAAGGAAACACTTGTGTTAATCGGAATGTTCCTGTTCTTCATGTTCCTGGCGATTAAGAATTTTAAAATCCGTCTTGCATGAGGACGTTAAAATTTCTTCTTCAAAAAGAATTCAGGCAGATATTTCGTAACCGCGCGATCCTGCGTATGATGTTTATGCTGCCTTTTATGCAGTTGATGATCCTTCCCTGGGCGGCAGACTATGAAATAAAAAATCTTGATCTTGCTGTTGTTGATCTTGACCATTCAGATTATTCAAGAGCGTTGGTAAATAAGATAACATCCTCTCGTTATTTCAATCTCAGATATTACGGTTCTTCCTATAAAAATGCATTGCAAGAAATTGAACAGGACAGAGCGGATATTATTTTACAGATACCTGCATCTTTCGAAAAAGATCTGGTTAAGGAAAACGAAGCTTCATTAGCGGTTTCTGCCAATGCGATTAATGGAGTAAAAGCCGGATTGGGTAGTGCATATCTTCAAACGATAATCTCGGAGTTTAACAACAATGTGCGGCAAAAATGGATCCAGCTCCCCAGGTTCAATCCTGAACTTATGATAAGTGTGGAGCCCAATAACTGGTATAACCCGTTGATGAATTATAAGGTCTTTATGGTTCCTGGTCTTTTGGTATTGTTACTCACGATGGTAGGCGCAAATCTTACGGCAATAAATATTGTAAAAGAAAAAGAAACAGGAACAATCGAACAGATAAACGTTACGCCAGTACGTAAATTTTATTTTATCCTCGGAAAACTCATACCGTTCTGGATTCTTGGTCTGGTAATATTCAGCATGGGTTTATTGATCGCGAAATTTATATATCACATTACGCCAGTCGGGCACCTTCTCACTATTTATGCATTTGCTTCAGTCTATCTATTGGCTGTTTTGGGTTTGGGACTACTGATATCCACCTATGCCCATACCCAGCAGCAGGCCATGCTACTTTCTTTTTTTCTCCTCATGATTTTTGTACTGATGGGTGGATTGTACACTTCAATTGACAGCATGCCGGAATGGGCAAGATGGCTCACCCGCTTTAACCCCATATCTTATTTCATCGAGGTGATACGTATGGTTATGCTGAAGGGAAGTTCATTATATGATATACGATTCCAGTTTCTGGCAATCACAGTTTTTGCGCTTGTTTTCAACAGTTGGGCTATTCTTAATTACCGGAAAAGAAACTAAGCATCTGATTGTTGTGTCCATTTGGTGGGATATTTGAGCCCGGTGAATTAATTGAACCGGTTGCTTTATTTTTGAACGGAAGGGGTTTTATCTGAAATTACCATCGTATTTAAACAATCATGAAATACAAGATTCTGTCGCTGCGTCCATTCCTTGGCTCGAAAAATTTTGAACAATCCTCCAATTTTTACCGCGAAATGGGATTTGAAGAAATAAAACTCTGGGAGGGGTTTTCTGTTTTCACCCGGCAGGGGTTCAGTTTTTACCTGCAGCATGCATATATAAAAGAATGGATTGAGAACACACAGATTTTTATCGAAACAGAAGATCTGGAAAATTTTCTTATTGAACTCTCCGCGCTCAATTTGCCTGAAAAATTTCCTGGTGTTCGTGTCTCTGGTTTATCTCATCAGTCCTGGGGCTCGGAGTGTTTTGTACACGATCCATCCGGTAATCTCTTGCATTTCGGGCACTTTAAACAGTGACTATTCCCGTCAGAAAAATAAATTTTTCGCAATAGCGCATATTCATTCTTTTTGATTTGTGCCTTTTCTATTTTTTATTGATGGGTAATCCTATACCTTAGCCGCGAGATCCTTGCAAATATTATGATTACTCACTGCGGAAAGCCGTATGCCGTTCCTATCGTAGTTTGTAATTCGGTAACCTTTAACGGCTTAAGATGAAAGATTTTTCTGATATACTCCTTTCTATTTTTAAATTTCCGCGTACAACGGACCGGTCCGGAGATCTGATAATGCGACTATTAGAAGATCGCGGCCTTTGTGTTTTTGTTTTGGATCATAATTGCAGAATATCCAAATGGGGTACCGGCGCCACTGAGTTATTAGGATTTACACCGGAGGATGTTTTAGGAAAAAGACTGTCCGACTCAGGAGTTATGAAAGAGTCGGAAATGCAATTAGGACAATTTGCTGAGCGACTGGGGAAACCGGGGAGTTTTTCGCTTCGCAGAATTTTTGTTGGAATTGATGGTACCGAATTTCCTGCAGAACTGATGGTTCATCCCATAGCCGATGCCGGCGGCAACATTCAGTCAATCCTTATGCTTGTTTACGAAGTTAATGGTAAAATAGAAAAGGAAGAACGGGTTGACCTTAACGACATTGAATCTCATGCGGGTCAATCAGAAAAATTAGAAGCTGCGCGATTCAGGTCTTTGGTGGAAAACGACCAGGATATGATGCTATTGATGGATAAGGATTTTCAAATGATTTATCATAGTCCTTCAATAATTACAACCACCGGCTATACCTCCGATGAATGGGTGAAGCTTGACTTTATCCGTGATTTTATTCATCCTGAAGACAGGGATAATTTTCAGCAGTCTTTTAAAACATCAGTTTCTGCGCCTGGTGAATTTGTTCAGGTAAGATACCGCGGCCTGCATAAATCGGGTCAATATTTTGACATTGAAGGAACCATCATCAACCTGATCAATGAAGAAAATGTTCAGGCTTATATTTTGAATACAAAAGATGTTTCCGAAAAAATAAAAAGGGAGGCGCGGCTTAGTGAAAAGCGTCAGTTATTATTAGAAAGAGACCAATTGCTCGACATTTTCGTGAAGTATAGCCCGGCTGCCATTGCCATGCTCGATATGGATCTTAAATATCTGTTCGTAAGCCAGCGATGGTTGAATGATTACAAATTAGAGGGGATGAACATAATTGGTAAATCACATTATGAAGTATTTCCTGAGATCGGGGACGACTGGAAAGCGGTCCATCAAAGGGCTTTAAAAGGCGAGATACTTTTTAGTGAAGAAGATAAATTCGTAAGATCCGATGGTGAAGAAACCTGGCTGAGATGGCAGGTTCGACCCTGGAGCTATGGGGATGAAAAAATGGGTGGGATAATTATGTTCACAGAAGATATCACAAAAAGGAAAAAATCAGAGGAAGCAATACGACTTAGTGAACATCGATACAGGCAACTGGTGGAACGGATATCCGATGGCTTTATGGCGCTGGATACCAACGACAGGTTTGTATATATGAATAACAGCGCTGAAAGACTGCTGGGGCAAACGGCAGAAAAATTACTCGGCCAAAACATCTGGCAAATTTTTCCCACCGCACTGGAAAAAGAATTTTATCAGCGTTACCGTCAGGCACAATATAGTTTGCAGGACACAATGGTTCAGATATATTCTTCTGCCGTTGATGGATGGGTTGAATGCCGTATTTATCCTTCTGCAACAGGTTGCTCCATATTCCTGAAGAATATTGACAAACAACGCCGCGCTGAATTGGCGCTTCGCCGCGAGGTAAGATCAAGAATGTTGATTATGGATTCGGCATTGGATGCCATTATTTCCATCAACCGAACGGGCCATATAATATTCTGGAATCCCCAGGCCGAACGCATTTTTGGCTGGACCGAAGAGGAAGCGATGAACCAGAAACTTTCTGAAATGATCATTCCCGCACGATACCGCCGTAGGCATGAAGAAGGAATGATGAATTACAAACGATCCGGCAAAGGGCCTATATTGAATACGTTAATGGAAATGAGTGCTGTAAATCGTGAGGGCACAGAGTTTCCTGTTGAGCTTTTTATCATTCCTGTGGAGGATAGAGACGAAGTTTTTTTCTGCAGCTTTATCAGAGATATTTCGGAAAGAAAAAAAACGGAGATCGCATTACTTGAATCAAGAAAAAGGCTAGAACAGGCACAGAAAATTGCACATGTGGGAAGTTGGTTCGTGGATCTCAAGTCGGGCAAAATAGAATGGTCAGAGGAATTGAAATCGATTTACGAACTAGATCCGTCGAAAAATTTTCTGGATAATTCGGAATGGACGAAACTGGTGCATCCTGATGACAGGGAAAGGGTGATAAGGACGTTGGAGCAAACCACCCAAACCGACATAAGTATGTCGTTCAGGCTGCAGTTTCCCGATGGGAGGTTAAAATATATTTACGCCGAGGGAACTTATGAACGGGATAGTGATGGCCAGGCGCTTTTCGTCTACGGGATCAATCATGACATTACCAGTCAGAAAAAGCTTGAGCTGGAGTTACTTGAACAGCAAAAGCAGGAACAGTTGAAAATGGCCGGAGTTGCACTTCAGGCGCAGGAGCGGGAACGTAATTTGATCGGGCAGGAGTTGCACGATAATGTGAACCAGATCCTGGTAGGAACCAACCTCTTACTATCTATCCTTGCAAAAAAGGAAGGGATTGATCAAAGCCTCGTTGCAACCTGTAAGAAAAACGTTGAAGAAGCTATTGCAGAAAACCGCCGCATCGCGCATGAGTTGTCATCACCTGTATTTTCCGATATTAACTTACCGGAAAAAATCAGCCTGCTCTGCAACTCGATGCTCGCGCCGGCTGATATTATGTACGAACTGGATCTGGACAGTTACGATGGCAGTAAACTTACAGAACCTCAGAAACTGGAAATTTACAGGATCGTGCAGGAACAACTTCAGAATATTGTAAAACATTCCAGGGCCATTCACGTATTCCTCCGGCTTATGCATTCCGAAAACCGATGCCTGCTCACTATTACAGACGATGGAATGGGCACGGCTTCACCGTATAGCGGTAGTGGTATCGGTATGCGAAATATGCAGGCCCGCGCCGCCTCGCTGAAAGGTTCACTGACCATTACCACTGCGCCGGGAAAAGGCTTTGCATTAATTCTTACAATTCCTGTTGCCCTTCAATAAATACTACTGTAAAATTGTTGTTAAACAGTTTGGTATTATCCCTGCTCAATATATTTTTGAGCCGCGAATGCGTTTTCTGTTTGCATATATATTATTCGTTTTTATTCCCTTTAACAAAGGGCATAACCAATTTCATTTACCCTCACCACAGCAGGATATCTTAGCGCTGCAAAGCCAGGGGTACTCAGTTACCAATAAAAACTTTCTTGAACCTGATCAAGATGTTCCCGATCTTTCCTCAGGTATTGAGAATGTGAACGATGACGATTCGGATTTTTCCAGCAACAAAAAGAAGAACCTGTTGCCCGGTCATGCTGCGGCCCTTTTGCAAAAGCAGCGCTCAATTACATATCAGGAGGACCGTACCTTCAAATTTTTGCCCCTGCCGGAAGTCCCCGGTATTTTTTCCCGTCTTTATATCTACCATCGTGTTCTACGGATTTGACCGGTAATTTCTATCACTGAACAATTGATACTTGTTCACAAGGATAAATTACCAGAGCAATCATCAAATCATAATAGAACATGAATAAGATTTTAAGTATGGTCGCCATCGCGGCGCTGTACCTCAATGTGGGCTGTACAAGTAAGGCTGGCGGAAAGGAAAAGACCGGGCGCGTAACCTATACCGTTACCAGTCCACTGTTAACCGATACCA
>JAEWDG010000270.1 GCA_023390215.1 Bacteroidota bacterium
AGAGAAGACACATCAGACACAAAGAAATGGCCGGAGCAATTAAGAATCGGAACAGGCGCTTCAGGAATAGCGCTGCTTAAAAACGTTTCCGTTTGGTATGAACTCTGGCGAAGAATAAATGGTTTCCCGCCGGATTATTATTTACCTGAACAGGTCGAAAAAAAGAAATGATATGAAGAATATCCTCTGGACAATTATTTGGGTACTCATTGTATTTACGGGCGAAGCACAGGATAACCCGAAGGTGTTTTCCTTTAACAACCTGGTATCTGTGGTGAAGGCGTATCATCTTGTCTCAAAACAGGCGGATATTCAGATCGGTATTGCGGAAGCAGGGTTGACAGAAGCGCGGGGTGTGTTCGACCCGGTGCTAGGCTTTGATGCGGCAAATAAGACATTTAATGGCCGGAATTATTACAGGTACAACCATAGTTCCCTGGTGATACCAACATGGTATGGAATAGAATTGCATGCAGGTGTGGAATACCTCGGAGGACTTGATACAGACCCAACAGAAACATTGGGCAAAACAAGTTATGCCGGTCTCAGCATCCCCCTGGCCAAAAATCTCGTAATGGATAAAAGAAGAGCCGCATTAAAACAGGCTAAACTGCTTACCGGCGCATCGGCGCAAGAAAAACGAATTGCATTAAACAGTATTCTCGATGAAGCAGCCGCTGCGTATTGGAATTGGGTTAGACGTTATTTCGAGTACCAATCATACGTGGAGGTGATTGAGCTGAACCGAAAGCGCATTGATATGATCCGTACCAGCTTCATTATTGGTGAAAGAGCAGCGATCGATACCGTGGAAGCGGAGACTCAATTACAGCAAATGGAGTATTTAAAAAACGAAGTGTCGCTCAAACTTCAGGATGCAGGTATTGAACTATCGTGTTATATGTGGGATGCCAATAGCAGGCCGGTAATTTTTCCAAAGGATGTTATTCCGGATAAGCGTATTGAAGAATTTGTGCTGAATGTTTCTTTTCCTGACCTTGAAAATTTGCTTACTATTGCCGAACGTCAGCATCCGGAACTGTTGTTGTATAGGAATAAGATGGAAATACTCGAAGTGGAAAAGAAGCTGAAGTTCCAGGAGCTCCTTCCCAAAATTGACTTGAAATATAACCAGCTTGGAAAAGGATATCAGCTGGACAAAACAATTGTGCAACCTTTATTCGAAAACAATTACAAAGCGGGGATTACAGTGCAGGTTCCCTTGATGCTGAGAAAAGGAAGAGGGGAATATAAACAGGCCCGGTTAAAAATTGCAAATGCTGCTATTGATCTTCAATGGAAGGAAAATGAAATACGGAATAAAATAAGGGCAGGCTATAATAAACTGGTCAACTATCAGATTCAGGCAAACGTGCTTGGGAAAACATATAATAATTACCGGAAACTTCAGCAGGCGGAAGAAGTGAGATTTATGGGAGGTGAAAGCACTGTATTCCTTTTAAACCTCCGCGAAACAAAAGCACTGGAAGCCCGGATAAAATGGATCGAAGTGATAACTGCATTCAACCGCGCAGCTTATTCCCTCCAATGGGCGTCGGGCCAACTTGCTGATTTATAATGAGGGTAAAGAAAGGATAATAAAAATTTAATCTTGCGCATACTCGACTTTTAACAGCCGGAGTCTGTGATTCCGCTTATTTTTGCCATCCATGCGTTCCCGCTCTAAAGGCATATCATCAAATTATGTAAAAAAACTGCTTTCGGTATTACTGATGGCTTTCTGCCTGCTGGTCGTAACATCTATCAATTATTTCATCTATCCCAAATCCAATACTGCGTGTGCCCAATGGGCCGGAAAAAGTTCGGATGATCCTTCTGCACCCACGGAAGAAAAAAATTGTGAACGCAGTGTAGTAAATATTGCGGAAGAATATGTTTCGCATACAGACGAACATTTCATTCCTGAAATAAAAAAGCAAAAAGTCATTCACCCGATCAAACTGGGTGACCTCGAGATCGTTCACGTTGAGTTTTTCTCTCCTCCTCCCAACGCTGTAAGGGGCTAATACATTTATTTATTTTTCTCTCCTTCCGGAGTGTATTTATTGTTTTATCCAACCCATAGGGCATGGTCTGCTCTATACAGCATCTATTTAATGAAAAAATATTTTCAAAATCTGGGGTCAGATATCCCATCGGCTATTGTAGTCTTTCTTGTTGCGATACCGCTTTGCCTGGGCATCGCGGTGGCAAGCGGTGTAAACGAATTCAGTGGTATTATCGGAGGAATGGTTGGCGGTATTGTGATCGGACTGCTTTCAGGATCACATCTCAGTGTGAGTGGACCCGCTGCAGGGCTTTCAGCCATCGTTGCCGCAGCAGTGCTCAAGCTACCGGCTATTGAAGCTTTTTTTCTCGCAGTCGTTATTGCGGGATTGATCCAGATATTAATGGGCATTTTCAAACTCGGTATCATCGGTGATTATATTCCCAATAGTGTGATAAAAGGAATGCTCGCTGCCATAGGGATCATTTTAATTCTTAAACAATTACCTCACCTGGTTGGCTACGATAAAGATTATAGTGGTGACGAAGCATTTATTCAGATCAGCGGAGAAAATACATTTTCTGCGATTGCGAATTCATTGAATCATTTTACACCTGTTGCGGTTCTTATTGGTTTATCCGGCATTATTATCTTAATGATCTACGAGATCAATTGGGTAAAAAAGAAAAAGTTGTTTCAGATATTGAATGGGCCGTTGCTGGTGGTGCTGGTGGGCGTTGGTATTTCCCTGCTGTTTAAAGAAACAGCTAAAGGTGTAGGACTTGATCCGGAACATCTGGTGAATATTCCTGTAGCGAATTCTACGGAAGAGTTTTTCTCTTTTTTTAAATTACCAGGATGGTCATTTATCACTAATACGGATGTCTGGATAACAGCGTTAACACTGGCCCTTGTTGCCTCTCTTGAAACCCTGTTAAGTCTGGAAGCTATAGATAAACTCGATGATCTTAAACGCGTGTCACCGCCAAACAGAGAATTAATTGCTCAAGGCACAGGAAACATGATCAGCGGGCTGTTGGGAGGATTGCCACTTACCAGTGTGATTGTGCGCAGCAGTGCGAACCAGCAAGCGGGTGCAAAAACCAAGCTAAGCGCGGTGTTGCATGGAACGCTTATTCTGGTTTGCGTTTATTTTGTTCCGGGAATACTAAATATGATTCCCAAGGCGGCCCTCGCGGCGATCCTGATTTTCACCGGATATAAACTCGCCAGGCCTTCTCTGTTCAAAGCCTATTATAAAAGAGGATGGGATCAGTTCATGCCCTTCGTGATTACCGTAATGAGTATAATCCTTACGGATCTGCTTAAAGGCGTGCTTATCGGAATTGCTTTTGGCATTTTCTACGTGATCAGGGAAAACTTTCGCAGCTCTGTTTTTGTTGTGAACAATAACAACCATTACCTGATCCGGCTAAGAAAAGATGTTTCATTTTTCAGTAAACCAATTTTGAAGCAAAAGCTGGAAAATTTACCGGCCAACAGCGCGCTGCTGATCGATCTCACCGGAGCGGAATTTATTGATAAAGACATTATAGATACCATCAATGAATTTATGCAGCACGCTCAATTAAAGAACATCAGAGTAAATTTGAAAAAAACAACCTATAACCCATCGCACGAACTGGTGCAGCCGGCACTGCAAACTACGGGTTCGGAGGATATGGCACATTAACTTTTAAAAAGATCAACATGCAAGCATACGAGAAACTATTATTGGAAAACAAAGCCTGGGCAAAACAGGTAACAGAATCGGATCCCACATTTTTTAAGCGGTTAGCTGCTCAGCAGTCACCGGAATTTTTATGGATTGGTTGCAGCGATAGCCGCGTTCCTGCAGATAAGATCACGGGTACCGATCCGGGAGAAATTTTTGTACACCGGAATATTGCCAACCTGGTCGTAAATACGGATATCAACCTGCTCAGTGTACTGCAATACGCGGTTGAAGTATTGAAGGTGAGGCATGTGATTGTTTGCGGACATTATGGCTGCGGAGGAGTGAAAGCGGCAATGACACAACACCATTTTGGAATCATTAACCATTGGCTGAAAAATATCAAAGATGTTTACCGGCTTCACCGCGAAGAAGTAGACGCGCATCAGTTGGAAGAAGACCGCGTGAATGCACTGATCGAACTGAACGTAAAGGAGCAGGTGTTCAATCTTGCCAAGACTTCGATTATTCAGCATGCCTGGAAACATCACCAGCGCCCGCACCTGCATGGCTGGGTGTATGGGCTTAATAATGGTATTATTAAACCGGTATTTGAGATGGAAGCCGGTTCACATATCGATACGCTGTACGAGTACGATAATCTTTAGGTTTCTTAGATGTAAAAGCCCCTGGTAACCCGGGGGTTTTTCTTTTAGGGCGCCAACTGAAAAAACTTAAGCCGTACGCTAAAAAAATTATCAAAAAAATACTAAACAAATTAGTGTTGATAATAATAAACAACTATCTTTACGGCTCATTATATTTTTACGCGAAACAGATACATCACTTAAAACAGAAACAATGAGCAACGCAGAAAAACTGAAGGCACTGAAACTGACCATGGAGAAAATCGATAAAGATTTTGGAAAGGGGTCGGTAATGATGATGAACGAAAAAGCATCGGTTGAACAGGGTGTGATCTCCACCGGTTCGATCGGTTTGGATGTGGCCCTCGGTATTGGCGGCCTGCCAAAAGGAAGGGTTGTAGAGATCTATGGACCGGAATCTTCGGGTAAAACAACACTTGCAATTCATGTTATTGCGGAAGCTCAGAAAAAAGGCGGCATGTGTGCCTTTATAGATGCGGAGCACGCTTTTGACAGTAATTATGCGCAAAAGCTGGGTGTTAATATTGATAACCTCCTGATCTCCCAGCCCGATTATGGAGAACAGGCTCTGGAAATTGCCGACCGTTTAATTCTTTCCGGCGCCCTTGACGTGGTGGTTATTGACTCAGTGGCGGCCCTGGTTCCAAAAGGTGAACTGGAAGGAGAAATGGGAGATAGTAAAATGGGGCTTCATGCGAGGTTGATGAGCCAGGCATTACGTAAGCTCACAGCAACCATTTCCAAAACCAATACCATTTGCATTTTTATCAACCAGCTTCGCGAAAAGATAGGCGTGATGTTCGGTAACCCTGAAACTACAACCGGGGGAAATGCGCTTAAATTTTATGCTTCTGTACGTCTTGATATCCGCCGACAGGCGCAGATTAAAGACGGCGAAGAAATTACGGGCAACCACATTAAAATCAAAGTGGTGAAAAACAAGGTTGCTCCGCCTTTCCGCGTTGCGGAATTCGATATTATTTATGGAGAAGGGATTTCAAAAGCCGGTGAGATCATAGATATGGGTGTTGAATTGGGAATCATTCAGAAAAGCGGAAGCTGGTTCAGCTACAACAGTGATAAACTTGGTCAGGGCCGGGAGGCCGTTAAGCAATTAATGATAGACAATCCCGAACTTTCTAACGAGATCGAAGGAAAGATCCGCGAGAAGATCAAAGAAATGCAGGGATAGTCTCCTACAATAGTTAGTGGTTAGTAAGTAATTGGCCGTTGCCTTCTGGTGGCGGCTTTTTACTTGGAAGTCAACTTTCAAAGTTTAAGGTCCAGAAGGTTCAATAGGTCTAAGAGGTTCAACCGGTCCAAGAGGTTAAACAGGTCCCGACCAGGCAGAGCTTGTCAGGATGTTAACCTCATAGCTTCGTAAGCATTCAAGATGTAACGGAAGCCTGGTTATTGACCGGGATACTTACATGAATCTCCGTATAGCGTAAGGCCTTGAAAAAAAAGCTGATTAATTTATTTTTTTATGTAACATTTGATCCAGCACATGCGTAACTGTGAATAATACATTCCATCCAACCCGAATGCAAACTGCCAGAGCAAATTTTAAATAATTCTATTAAACAAACTACTTATGATGAAGTTTTCACTCATTTCCAATGTCTTAGGTTTTTGCATTTTATTATCGATTACCTCTTCA
>JAEWDG010000002.1 GCA_023390215.1 Bacteroidota bacterium
AAAAAGCTTGGGTTAAAAATCCAGGATACAGAAGATGAAACAGGTGTAAAAGTTTTGGAGGTGGAAGACAGCTCCGCAGCACAGGTGGCAGGACTGCAGAAAAACGATGTGATAACTGAAATTGCCGGGACAAAAGTTGCTACTACTGATGACGCAAGAGAGCTACTTTCAGCTAACCGCGAAAAGTCATTGTTTAATATCAAAGCAAAGCGAAGCGGTAAAGAAATGAGCTTCGATATTAAAATTCCAAAGAAACTCAAAACCGCAAATCTTTAATAAGCAATCTTATAGCCATGATAAAAAGAACCGCGATCCGCGGTTCTTTTCATTTAAAGAAGGGGATTGACCTAATTTTGCCTTCGTGGCGGAAAATTCGAATTATGAACTTGTTGTGGGCCTGGAGGTACATGCCCAGTTACAAACCGAATCCAAATTATTTTGTTCTGACCAAACCATTTTCGGAGCAGCCCCGAACACACAGGTAAGCCCCATCTCGCTTGCACACCCCGGTACACTTCCAGCGATGAATGAAAAAGCGGTCGACCTTGCTATTCGCCTGGGACTTGCGCTCGGCGCTGAGATCGTAAAAGACAATTTCTTCGCGAGAAAAAATTATTTCTATCCTGATCTGCCAAAAGGTTATCAGATCAGTCAGCATACAGCACCCGTGTGTAAAGGGGGCGCCTTGTCTTTAAATTATGAGGTCAATTCAAAAAAAGTATTGCTCAACAGGATCCATATTGAAGAAGATGCGGGAAAGAGTCTGCACGACCAGGATCCAGAATATAGCTGCATCGATTTAAACCGTGCCGGTGTTCCACTTCTGGAGATCGTTACCGAACCATGTATTCACAGTGCGGAAGATGCTTATACTTTCCTCGTTTCCCTTAGAAAAATATTACGCTGGACGGAAGTTTGTGATGGAAATATGGAAGAAGGAAGCATGCGTTGTGATGCGAACATATCGATAAGGAAAAAAGGAGATACAACCCTGGGAAAACGTGTCGAGATAAAAAACCTGAACAGCATCCGTAATGTTCGCAAAGCTATTGAAGTCGAATTCGAGCGTTTGGTTAAACTAACGGAAGCGGGTGAACGCATTCTTCAGGAAACCCGGAGTTATGATGCGGCTACAGAAACCAGTTTTTCATTAAGAAGCAAAGAAGAGGCTGAAGACTATCGGTATTTTCCGGAGCCCGACCTGCCTGCATTTTATATCAGTGAGAAGAAAATCTCAGAAGTGAAGAGCAATATGCCCGAACTACCCGCACAAGTATATATGCGTTTCCAAACCGAATATGGACTTTCTGCTTATGATGCAGGCCAGGTTTCAGATTCAAAAGAAACTGCTAACTATTTCGAAGCGCTGGTAGAAAATTCTGTTTCTCCAAAAACTGCTGCCAACTGGATCGCAGGGCCGGTTCGCGGTTTTCTCAACCATCAGGAACTGGAGATGGAGGCATTTCCTTTGCAGGCATCGAGGTTAGCCGAACTGATATTTTTGGTGGAAGAAAAAAAGGTCAGCTTTCAAAATGCCGCCGGTAAATTGATGCTGGAATTAATTATAAAAGAATCAGTAAGTGTACTTGATCTTGCAACGGATTTAAACCTGGTACAGGAAAATGACAAAACAGAAATAAGGCAATGGGTAATCGAAGCGCTCACTTCCATGCCTGATAAAGTGCTGGAATACAAAAAAGGGAAAAAAGGACTTATTGGGTTGTTTGCGGGCGAAGTAAAAAAATTAAGCAAAGGCAAAGCCGACATGCAACTCACCAACCAGATCCTTCTTGAAGAACTAAATAAATAAAATGAAAAAAATCACAATAATCGCATTGGCTGTATTTTCCTTACAGGCTTGCGACAAGAAGCAAACAGAGGGAAAATTTGATGTGACCGGCGAGATCAAAAATGCTCCCGACCAAAAAGTATTTCTCGATCAGTTTTCATTCAGTCAGAAAGATCCTGAAGTTGTAGATACAGCCGAGCTCAAAAACGGAAAATTCAAGTTAGAGAGTATTTCTCCGGAACAGGCCATGTTCCGCGTAAGGCTGGAAAAACAACCACAGGGATATATTTTTATTAACGATCAGCCGAAGATCAATTTTAAGGCTGACGCAAATGATATGAGCCTTGAAGGACCTGAATTTTCCACAGCGGCGAACAGTAGCCTGAAACAATTCCTGAAGGAACTAAGTACAGCAGGAACAGCACTTCACGAAATGAGTCAAAGAATAGATTCATTAAGCAAACTCAATGTGAACGACAGCATTGTGACTGCATTACGTGGTGAGGCTGAACAAAAACAGAAGTCATTTGAGACCTACGCAGCAAAGTTTGCAGATACCACAAAAAGCCCGGTGCTCGCCATGTTCGTACTTGGATATATACAAAATATGGAGAGCGGCAAACTTACAGACCTGATAACAAAGATTTCAAAAAGGTTTCCGGAACACCAGGGAGTATCGTCGCTTGTATTGCAGTACAATCAGATGCTGGAAGAACAAAAAAGAAGAGCAGAAATGGCAGCAAAAATTCCCGGAGTAGGAAGTATGGCCCCCGATTTTACGTTGGCGGACCCGGGCGGAAAACCTTTTACCCTGAGTTCATTGCGTGGTAAATATGTACTTGTTGATTTTTGGGCGAGTTGGTGTGGCCCATGCAGAGGTGAAAACCCGAACGTGGTTGCAGCGTACAAACAATACAAGGATAAAAATTTCACTGTTCTTGGTGTTTCATTGGATGAAGACAAAGCTGCCTGGCAAAAAGCGATTATGCAGGATGGCCTGAGCTGGCAACATGTGAGCGATTTGAAGGGCTGGCAATCTATGGTGGTGGGTCTTTATGGCTTTGAGGGCATCCCTTACAATGTTCTGCTTGATCCCCAGGGTAAAATCATTGCAACCTCATTAAGAGAAAATGCATTGCAACAAAAACTGGCGGAAGTGTTGAAATAGGAATATATTTTTCCGTCCTCTCCTCCGTCATGCTGAACTTGATTCAGCATCTTTTGAATTAATCCCAAAGCACCCAATGCTTTGATGAACCCTTCAATCCTGCTACACTTCAGCAGATCCCGGATCAGGTCCGGGATGACGAAAAAAAGGTTGTCATGCTGAACTTGTTTCAGCATCTTTCAAATAAGGTCATAAAAAAAGAGAGCCGATTGGCTCTCTTTTTATAATAAGGACGTTAATTATTAACGTGCCATAGTAACTGTATACAAGTTCGCAGGTACACCGAAATAACCCAGCAGTGTTCCTGAAGTAGGATCGTATACACCAAGCTGCATTTTCAGCACAAATGTCTGATCGCAGGAGGAGAAAGTTCCCAGGTATTGTGAACCTGTTGGCTGACGAACGGCAATGTTCATGCCTGCGTAAGCGCTGTTAAGCGAACCGGCATCACTTCCTTCAACTGCGTTTTGAGCAATCGTTGTAACTGTCTTGTTCAAAGGATCAGACCAGTCGAGGTTGAAGCTGATCGGGCCCCATCCATCATCAAAAATGTTCTGTACAACTATTACTGCTGAAGTTGCAGATGTTGAAGTTGCAGAACTTATTGAAGTGGTATATGGACCATAAGGTGATGAACCCAATGTTTCATTGGTGTTATCATAATTTCCAAGGAAATCGTCAAGGTTAAACGCATTCGCTTCAGAACAGATATCACCCATCGCAATTTTTACAACGTTCTGGAAGCCTGCTACCTTGACAGAAGGTTCAGAAAGTGTTACGACCAGTGTATCAATTCTTCCTGCAGGATAACCTGCAAGGATACCCTGAATATCGAAAGTTGCAGTAGATGATCCCGCAGGGATAACTACAGTACCGCCCCCGGGCAATGAGTATTGCGAGCCCAGTGCTGCACCTGTTGGTGAAGATACCTCGTAAGTAACTGTCCGATCGCTGTTTGTTACGTCAGTCGTACCGATCTCGATGGTATAAGGGTCTATAGTTCCGGTTCCACGTACAGGATAGCTGCGCAGTGCATCATTCGTGAAATGCACCTGGGGTGGCGGAATGGTATTGTCATATAACTCAGTTTTGTCGCAACTTGCCATACCGATAGCAATCGAAGCAGCCAAAACCAGGTTGAAATATTTTACAGATTTCATATTTTTTAGTTTAAAAGCTTAGAGCAATTTACGATATAATTAATACCCGGGGTTTTGAACCATCTGCTTGTTAACCAGCATTTCACTATTCGGAATTGGGAAAACAAAACGGAATGAGTTTGCATCAAGTGATTGCCATGCCGGAGCAGCATCAGTTGAACTGCGTTGAAGCGGAAGTCCAAGACGCTTAAGATCATAGAAGCGGAATCCTTCAAAGCAAAGTTCCTTATACCTTTCCAGGATAACAGCATCAAGCAAAGCAGATGCAGATGTAAAGGTTTCGTCTGTATAACCAACGATGCGCTGTGCACGCAGTGCGTTCAGATCTGCCGCACCGGCAGCAACATCAGGGGCAGCTTTTCTGGCATATGCCTCTGCACGGATCAAATACATTTCAGCCGTACGCATTGCTTTCAGGTCTACAACCCTACCTCCCCGTGGAGAAATATAGTATTTGTAAACAAGGTTATTGCCGCCCAAAGAAGCAAAATAAGAATCAGGACGAATATCGCCGGCATCATAAGAGTCAATCAGTTTATCTGATGGTGCGAAATAAATTGAATTACCTGTTGTAGTGAAAATTGAACCCAATGCGGTTGAGGTAGCAAAACGGTAACGGAACAACAGTTCAGCCTGCGACTGATCTGTCCAAATCAACGGGAAACTACCTCCATCGAGTGGACGTATTCCTGAGTTGATTACTTCAGTTGCATAGTTGATCGCTGCGTCAAAATCGCCTTTGTACAAGGCCACACGAGCCTGGAAACCAGCAACAATGATGTTGTTGATTGCTGTATCACTATAAGAACCAGAATTGGCTGTGGCAACCATAGTCTTTGCAGTGCTCAGATCGGTTTCAATTTGAGTCATCACTTCTCCCATGGTATTACGCGCAGGGAAAGCATAAGTTTGGTTGCTTGTCATTACTGGAACACCAAGGGCGGATGGATCATAATTGCCCGCATAATTACGCAGTAATTCATAATGACCTATCGCTCTTAATGCCATTGCTTCTCCTTTATAACGCGTTTTAGTAGCGTCATCCGCAGGCGTTGCTGATGGAATTTCATCTATCCTTGATAACACACGATTCGCCTGATCAATCATATAATAATAGGCGCCCCAGGCAGAAGTAACCACTGAGCTCGTGTTGTCATCGGCAGTGTATTGCAGACGATATTCAAGTGCACCCTGTCCGGCATTACCCGCGCCCAGTTTTGCTTCATCAGAAGCTACGGTACTTGCATAAATATCATTCAGATATGCTGATGCATAACGTGCATAAATGGCATTCGTCTCATAAGTGGCATCATCCATGTTCAGGAATGCATTCGCTTCCGTAAAAGTATCTGTCGGAGCAAGATCCAGTTCTTTTTTACAGCCGGTAAGTGCAAACATACCTAAAGCTGCAGCTAGTATATATTGTTTAGTATTCATATTCTTAATCGTTACAATGAATTAAAACGTGATTTGAAGACCTGCAGTAATCGCCCTTGGATTAGGGAATTCACTCAGGTTAATATTAACAGCTCCCGCTTCCGGATCCAAACCTCTCCAATGTGTCCAGATTGCAAGGTTGGTACCCTGAACATACACACGTGCATTTGAGATGATCTTGGTTTTAGCCAGGGTTCCGGTAGGGATGGTATATCCCAGTGTCAAATCACGGAAACGTAAGAAACTCGCATCATGGATAATTTTTGAAGAGAAATTCGTTCCATAATTAGGACTAGGCGTGCTGGCAATGTCTCCTGGTTTTGTCCAGAAATTCAGATCAGATGACTGATTGTATCCATTCGCCATAAATCCTACAGGATTTTCTGTGAAGTATTCCATGTTGTCCACTTTTGTAGATCCCTGCTGGAAGGTAAACAATGCAGAAAGATCGATGCCCTTGTAGCTCAAACGAGTACCGAAAGATCCTTTTGTTGGCGCTTCCCAGGTACCGAATTCCTGTACACGGTAATCTGTACTGTACGTATTGGTAAGGTTACCATTCTGATCATAATACAAAGGCTGACCTGTTGCAGCATCAACTCCTGCCCATTTAACTTCGTAGTGGGTTCCCAAAGGTTTACCTTCTGTGATGAGTTCTGTACCTGCTTCATAAGCGGGTTCTCCACCCAGGCTTTTCACACGGTTCTTGTTATAGGCATAGTTCGCAAAAATGGTCCAGATGAAATTATTCTTCTTAACCACATCCACATTTAATGCTACTTCAATACCACGATTATCTAAGACACCGAGATTTTGGTAGATTGAACCAAATCCAGATACCGCAGAAAGATTACGCTGAATAAACAGATCCTTAGTCTTTTTATCGTACAGGTTTATATCACCATAAATTCTTCCTCTCCAAACACCATAATCAATACCTATGTTTGTAACAAAGGTTTTTTCCCATCTTAAATCAGGATTGGATGGAGCTGCCTGGTAAGCGATAGTTGCACCGGAAGGTCCTGCACCCTGAACGAATTCAGACTGCCAGTTGTTGAAGGGGAAGTTATCGAAGTTACCAGAGCTACCATAGCTCGCTTTTACACGGAGAACGCTGAACAGATCAGAATTATCCATAAAGCTTTCTTTCTTAACATCCCATACACCACCGATTGCATAGAACCAATCGCTGCGGTTAGCAGATGGAAGCTTGGAAGCGTGGTCGTTTCTAATAGATCCGCTCAACGTGTACTTATCCTTATAAACATATTTTGCTGTTAACAGACCTGATATCAGGGCTGCACGGCTGCGACCTCCACCAACGGTTGAATACAATTGGTTTTGAGCGTTACCCTGAGTTACAGCTGCCGGGGTATTTGGCGTTTTAGGATTGGTACCATAACCGGTGAAGTTGAAAGATTTTCCCACATTTACAAGGTATTCACCATAAGCCGCTACTTCGAGGTCATGCTTTTCCTGGAACTTCTTATGGAAAGTAACATTCGGACGAACGTTTCCTATTACAAAACGGTTAAGTCCTTCAGACTGGAAACCGGCCTTACCCGTGATGCTGGATGAATTGATCCTGATCCAGGCATCTTTTGCACCGTAAGCTGTGTTCTGGGTTTCACGGAAATCGATACCAGCAGTAACACCCGCAGTAAATGCAGAAGATATCTTGTAGTTGATCGTGTTACTTAAAACACCCAGGAACTGGTTATTTGAGTTAACATCCCTGTTTGTTACATCTATTGTATTAGGAGCAGAGAAGAACGGACTTCCTGTAGGTCCTACCGCAACAGATCCATCAGCATTTCTTGCTTTTACAAAAGGAACGTTCACAGCAGCGATAAGGAATGGATTACCAAGATTGTTACCGGCTGTACTTTGTTGGAAGTTACGGCGGGTATAACCCAGGTTCAGAGTTGAATTAAATGTCCACCTGTCATCAGAAAAATCCAAAGTGGTCAAGTTTGTAACCCTGCGCATATCGGTACGAAGCGTTGTACCTTCTTCATTATATAATGACAATGAGTTACTGAATCTTGCTTTTTCAGTTCCACCACGAAGTGAAATAGAGTGATTGCTGAAATTACCATTACGGAAAACCTGGTCGTACCAGTTTGTATTGATTCCTTTAAGAGAATCATAAATGGCTTTCTGAGCCATTTGCTCGTCCGGAGTCAGGGTAGCGTAACGTGGATTAGCTGTTGAATAATACCAGCCTGGCATATTCGTATTATAATTGTCCTGTGTAACCTGACCATATTTTTCCTGTGCAGCAAAAAGTTCAGTTGTATTCATTGGACGGAAAGCAAAATCAGGTTTTGATTTCACCCCGAACTGGCCGCTGTAAGAAATTTTCAACTTGCCGGTAGTACCGCGTCTTGTTGTAACTACGATAACACCTGCTGATGCCCGTGAACCATACAGTGCAGTTGCAGTTGCATCACGAAGGATATCGATTGAAGCAAAATCGTTGGGGTTAAGTCCCTGGAAAACACCGGATTCCATAGGAACACCATCAACGATATAAAGCGGAGAGGTTCCACCTTCAATTGAACCCTGGCCACGAATGATCGTAACCGCAGAAGTACCTGGCTGACCTGACCCTGTAAGAACAACCAAACCAGGAGCTAAGCCCTGAAGTGCCTGATCTAATGATCCAAATGGTTTGTCTCTAATGTCTTCTTCTTTGATCTTTGTTGCCGCACCAGCATACTGTGAACGGCGAACCCTGTTGATACCTGTTACAACCACTTCATCCATAGTGGATGCAGTTTGTTTTAACACCACATCAATGGAAGTTCTTCCGCTGATGTTTTCAGTTACTTTTGTTGAAAGATAGCTGAATACCAGAGCTTTAGCTCCTGCGGGCACTGAAATACGGTAAGTACCGTCGTTAGCAGTAGAAGTACCACCTGCTGTTTGTCCCTGAATAGTAACTGACGCACCGGCCAGTCCTTTACCCTCGCCATCTGTAACCCGACCAGTAATTACTGTCTGAGCCAGAGCGCCTAGGGAACAAAAAATCACGAAGAAAAATCCTAGGAAAAATTTTCTCATACAAGTCTAGTTTCGTTTAAAGAATTTGCAAGATAGCTTATGAAGCTTAAAAAACCTCAATTAACAACATATTGACAAAAAACAATTCCCGATAGCTGCAAACCGGGTTAGTTTTTTTTACGGGCGGTAATTAACAGTAATACAGGTAATAACGTAAGATTAGTAAGGGTTGCAGCCACCAAGGTGACGGAAGTCAGCCAGCCTAAGGCGAAGGTTCCTCCGAAACTACTGGCGCAAAAAATTATGAAGCCGGCCGTAAGTACCATTGCAGTGTAAATAATACTTAAGCCTGTTTCCTGCACTGTTTTTCGCACTGTTTTCTCCACATTTCCTTCAAAACGGGGGAGCTCCTGCCTGTAATTGACCAGGAATCGTATCGTAATATCTATGGCAATTCCCAGGGCAACACTGAAAACCAACACCGTCGATGGCTTAAGGGGTACACCCACCCAGCCCATTATGCCCGCCGTAATAACCAGGGGAACCAGGTTCGGAATCAGGGAGCAAAGCAGGATCCGGAAGGATCTGAAT
>JAEWDG010000028.1 GCA_023390215.1 Bacteroidota bacterium
ACCCTGGGCAAAGCAATAGGGATGGGTTATGTAGACAGCAGCTTTTCAACCATTGATACGGAGATCTATGTAAGCATCAGAAACACGCTCTTAAAAGCAAAAGTGGTAAGAATACCTTTTGAATAACGATGACGCAGACTTCTAAACCAAACTTATATACCTCTCTTTCACCCGTTCTCTTACATCTGTACGATATCTCACAAAGCATAGTGGTGATCATTGATGTGCTGAGGGCTACTTCAACCATTGCGACAGCCCTGCATAATGGTGCGAAATCTATAATTCCGGTCGACAGTGTTGCCGAATGTATCCGCCTTGGCAAACAGATCAATGCCATTACCGCCGGTGAAAGAGATGGTAAAATCGCGGAGGGCCTGCAATACGGGAATTCGCCGTTTGAATACCCTGAAACTTTCATCAAAGGAAAAACGCTGGTCCTCACAACAACAAATGGCACGCGCCTTCTTCATATGGCGTTGAACAATGGCGCGAAAGAAATCATAACCGGTTCTTTTGCCAACATAGATGCGGTTTGTGACTACCTGCTAAAAAAGAACATGCCAGTGGTGCTGGCCTGCGCGGCCTGGAAAGACCGGGTAAATATTGAAGACAGTCTGTTTGCGGGCATGGTGATTTCTAATATCGGGCATGCGTTTTCTGTGAATTGTGATGCTTCCAAAATGGTGCTTGGCTTATATGATCAGGCCAAAGACGATTTA
Organism: Bacteroidota bacterium; assembly: GCA_023390215.1. Classification (GTDB taxonomy): domain Bacteria; phylum Bacteroidota; class Bacteroidia; order Chitinophagales; family Chitinophagaceae; genus Ferruginibacter. The sequence goes on from JAEWDG010000028.1 coordinate 720, forward strand.
TATGGTTATATGGAAAAAAACCAGGCATCACATTATTTACGTTTGACGGGTTATGGATTACACGAAGATATTCGTTATTGCCTGCGTCCAAATACCGCTTCTGCGTTACCGTTATACACCGAAGGGAAATTAATAAATCATAAAACCAGCCGGTAATGCGCTTTTCGTTTGAAAGGCTCAGCTAAAAAACGTTACTTTTGCAAATTGCCTTTTTCTGAACCGGCATAATTCCGTTTTTAGGGGCAATCCGAATAAAAATACCCGTCGATTTGGCTTTACCACATATTATCAAGCACATTTATAATAATGGTGCAGAAGAGGTTATAAGAAGAGGAAAGAAAATCAATCAAATTGGTTTTGTGGAGCTTGTTGAACATGATGAACTCACGAGCAGTGTTGTTTTTCGCGTGAAGGACGACAACTACAATACATTCTATAAAGTCTATATACAGAAATATACAGAAGCTAAAACGATGACGCTTCGCTGCAGTTGCCCTTATAACCTGGGAGATATTTGCAGGCACGAAGTTGCAGCGCTTTTCAGGCTGCAGGATATGGTGGACAAAAACCAGTTATCCAATACCGCGATACAGTATAACCAGCTTCATACGGTTGCCAAAATGAAGATCATTGATCTGAAAATGATTAAAATGCTCTCGTCTCCAACCATATATGAGGAAGCGGAAAAATTACTGAGAAGCGCCAAAGCAAATATTCTCAGCGCCGCAGACGAACGCGTAGAAGCGGAAGTGATGGCTTACGGTACAACATACCCGGTTGTCATTCAAAAAAACGACGAGAAGAATTTTGATACTTCCTGCACCTGTGCGGAAACCATGCACCCTTTGTGCGAACATAAGGTGATGGTTTTTCTTCAGTTACTGAATGCATATGGTACCAATTACTTCGAAAGTATCCGGAACTGGGATAAGGAAAAAAATAAGCTGCTTCAAATTTATGGGTATAGCCTGAACGATGACCTCACCGGTAAATTTGAATTTACTTATAAAGAAGGAAAACCGTTTTTGAAAGTCCTGGACACTTCTATCAAAAGAGTGACTGCTCCGATTTCTGCGGCACCGGCAATGCTGAAGCCGGTTGCTCCGGTTGCACCCGAGGTAGTGGAAGTGGAAGATGCCCCGGCAAAAAAACTGGGCATTGTATTTAATTTCAACAGCAAAACCTATCCAGGCTTTCGCGTGGATGCCGTGATGGGTGAAGCAAATGAAGAACAGGCAGAATTTTCAGGAAAAGTGGAAGCGCTCGACCTGAGCAAGTTTGTGAATACGGAACTTTTTTCTGAGGAAGACCGGCAATTATTCCAGCAAGTAAGAAAATTGCAGGAGGCGGAAATAAATAAATACCTGAACCGTAATTCGCCATTCAGCGGGATCTGGGAGAATATTATTCATAGCGAAGAAGATGACCTTCCGGAAGAAACAAAAGCGCTGATCGCCGAATACCTGCATCCAAAATTGCGGAGGTTGTTCGAAGAAAAGGAAAACAAGCCCTTCGTTTATGCCTTACCGGAAGGTAAGAGTTTTAAGACGGTTAACCTCGAACCGCTGATGCTGGATGCACATCTTATTACCCCACAGTTCAGGGTAAACGCAGTTGAAGGACATTTTGAGCTTGAGTGTATGGTTAAGCTCAAAGGTCAGCCGCTCAGCCTGGAAGAAAATGAATCCGCCAGCAGTCTGGTGATGCTCTACGATCATGTATTGTATCTGTGGAAACAACCCGAAGACGTAATGCATGCGGAGAAATTACTGGGCACCGGCAAACTGAAATTTCCGCCCTCCGAATGGAATGATCAGATGCAAAAGCGGATCCTCCCTCTGACTAAAGATTATCAGGTGGATTTCGACCGCACACTGGTTAAAGAACTAAAATCGGTTCATCCGGAAATAAAAATTCAACTGCTCGAAAAAGGAGAATACCTCGTGTTTCAACCCATCTTCTCCTATCATGGAATTGATGTAAGAGCAGGCTCAGGGAAAACCATCCTTCTGCCTGAAACGGACAAGGTGCTGATGATTCGCAGAAACGAAGCGGCAGAAGAGGATTTCATACACAAACTCGATAGTCTGCATTCCCAGTTCGTACGGCAGGCCGATACAGGAAGCCTGGTGCTCAAAGGTGTGGATGTATTGAAAAATAACTGGTTCTTCCTTTTCATCGACGCGATGAAGGAAATGAAGATACCGGTATATGGTTTCGAAGCGCTCAGGAATTTCCGGTTCAACACGGCGAGGCCCAATACCCATATTCATGTAAGCAGCGGGCTTGATTGGTTC
>JAEWDG010000074.1 GCA_023390215.1 Bacteroidota bacterium
TACGTATACTGTCTCCATTTATAAATGGCTTGAACATTATGATTAAAATTCCGCTTGTAAAATTTTGCAGGGTACCAGACAGGGCCAAACCCGCAGCCACACCAAGTGCTGCAACCAACGCAGTAAAGATTGTCATCCGGATGCCAAGTATCTGCATTAACGCCAGGATCAGCAATCCGTAAAGAACGATCTTAAAAAGATTTTCCAGGTAGGGCCTGAAATTCGAATGCATGCCTCTTTTATTCATAGAAGCATGAAATAATTTTCTAAGGATTCTTATCACCCAAAGCCCAATGATCAGCACTAACGCCGCTAAGCCCAGCCTTGGACCAAGCTGGATTACCCAGTGCATAAAGTTTTCGGAAATTCTCGAACTCCAGTCTTTCATGGCTTCAATTAAACAAGATGGGTGCCAGGAGGCCTACGCATTAAAACAAGGTTCCCTGTTCAACGGCAATGGGGAGATTTTCAAACTGAAACTGTGCGATTACTTTAAAATGCGGGTCGGCCGCTGTTCTTCGCAGAAGAAAAGCCTGGTGTGCTGTAAACCTCGCTGTGAAACTCCGGTGGCTGAAAACTTTCCATGCTTTATCAAATTGTTCGTGACTCATTTTACGCACCAGCGTAATATGTGGTTCGGACATAAAATGCGGTTGTTCTTTTCCTGCCTTAAATAATTTTGCTGCTTCCTGTCTTAACCTTGAAACGAAATCTTTCAAAGGTGGTTCTGCCTGCGCATGGATAAAAATACTATGGTGTGCGAATTGGTCATAAGCATGAAGGCGAATATGAATAGAAGGAAGAGAAAGACAGATAAGTCGAATTCTTTCTGTCATACGTTTTTCCAGCTGACCTATCTGGCGGAAATTAGCGAGGATGAATTGAGGCACTGTAACCGAAACTGTTTCCATGCCTGATAATCCCATCATTTCATTTTGTAACCCATGAAGCTGGTGTAAGATTTGCTGTGGCGGTACGATCACCACCTTATAATCATGCAGTGGAACATGACTTAGAAATTCTCTGGCTTCATCCAACATAAAGGAAATAACCCAAGTTTTAAGCCAAATAAACTAAAGTAAAAGGTCTAATAAGATGATTTTACTTTCCTTTTCCTGCAAGAATAATCCGGATCGTATATAGAAGAATTTTAAAATCCAGGGGAAGTGAAATGTTTTCCACATAAAGCAGGTCGTAATCCAACCGCTCCATCATCTCTTCGACCGAAGAAGCATATCCAAATTTTACCATCCCCCAGGAGGTAAGTCCTGGTTTCACTTTATAAATATATTTGAATTCGGGCCGGCGTACAATCAGTTGTTCCGCATAATATTTTCGTTCTGGTCTCGGACCAACCAGGCTCATTTCGCCTTTTATTATATTATATAACTGCGGCAGTTCATCAAGCCTCCATTTACGCATAGTTCTACCCCATTGGGTTACACGCGGATCATTTTCACTGCTGAGTAAAGGTCCGTTTGGTTCTGCGTCTATACGCATTGATCGAAATTTATACATCATAAACGGTCGGCCTTTAAAACCAATTCTTTCCTGTTTAAAAATAACAGCTCCCGGTGACGAAAGCCGCACGCGAATCCAGCAGTACAATAATACCGGAAGAAGAACGAGCGACGCAGACAGCGCCACTACAATGTCTATGGATCTTTTGAAATTCTGTTGCCATTCAGGTAGCTGACCTGAATGCACATCAATAAGGGGTACACCCAGCACATTGGTTGTTTTTAATGCACCGCTGAGAATATCCAGGGTATCCGGAATGAGTTTGATATTCACTTCAGCATTGCTAAGTTCCTGCAAGGTTTTAGCAATAAGATCGCGTTCATTTTTTTCAACTGCAATTACAACCTCCTCCACATTATGTGAACGGATAAATCCGGACAGATCTGTTTGAGGAGTAAGATTTGAGATACCCGAGGCGATAGTATGTGTTCTGGAGCCTATTTCATAATACCATTTAATTCTGAAGCCACGTTGATCTCCTGTCGATACAAAGGCCTCATAAAATTGCCTGGCTTTCCTGTAACTGCCAATGAGTAAGGTATTAAAATATACGGCACCCTGCCGGATCTGTTTTTTCGCTCTGCCAAGGATCATCATTCTGACTAAACTGGTAAGAATAACATATGGAAATAACAGCGCATAAAATTCGAAGTAATAGTTCTGGTTATGCGATTGCGGGTTTTTCAGAATAAAAAAGAATAAGAGGAAAAGGCATCCTATGATACCAATGACGACCGTTTTAAGCAGTTCATTTATCCGCGATTTTTCATACAAAGAGGAATAGGTTCCTGTAAGAAAATGAAGGAAAACCCAACCCAGCGTGTAAAGAAATAAACCGAGGTAAAAACCCGGAGGTATGCTGAAAGGATAATCGTAAATAACGGTACGCAGATAATAGAAACAAAGCCAGGTGATCACCGATATAATCACATCTGCTAGAATGTACCAACGTATATGAATGCGGGGTTGATTCAACTGAAGGTATTAAGCCTGACGATTTCCGATTTTGTCAAGGATCTGGTGTGCAACTTCCATGGCAGCAAATCCATCCTGTACAGTTACCGGTGTGTCGGTGTTGTTCAGGATCGCATCACGGAAGGCTTCCAACTCCATTTTAATAGCATTGCTGTCTTTTATTTGCGGGCTGGATACAGCAATTGTCTTTTTGCCATTGTTGGTTTCGATATCGAAAGTGAATACGTCTTTATCATCCGGCGTATTCAATTTAATTATCTCGGTTTTTTTATCCAGGAAATCGATTCCGATGTAGGCATCTTTTTGGAAAAGCCTCATTTTGCGCATGCGCTTCATGGATATCCGGCTGCTGGTAAGATTCGCCACACATCCATTATCGAATTCAATGCGCACATTTGCGATATCAGGTGTATCGCTCATCACTGCGACTCCATTTGCAGAAATATAATTTACATTGCTTTTTACCAGATGAAGAATGATATCAATATCATGGATCATCAGATCAAGGATCACACTTACATCCGTACCGCGTGGGTTAAACTGTGCGAGACGGTGCACTTCAATGAACATGGGCTGGAGGTCGCGGTTCCTTAAGGATAGAAACGCCGGATTGAATCTTTCCACGTGCCCCACCTGAAACTTCACATTGGATTCTTTCGCGAGTTTTACCAGATCACGCGCCTCATCCATAGTATTAGCCAGGGGCTTTTCCACGAACACATGTTTACCTTTTCGAAGCGCGCGTTCGCAAAGATCGTAATGAAAAAGTGTGGGGGCGATGATATCAACAGCGTCGCAGGTATCGAGAAGTTTGTCGATATCGGTGTACCGTTTTAACTGATAGGATTCTTCAACAGATTTTGCGTTGGCTTCATCAGGATCGTAAAAACCTGAAACTGTCACGCCTTCTATTTCTTTCCAGTTATTAAGGTGAAATTTACCGAGGTGCCCGGCACCGAAGACGGCAATCTTGAGCATATTTTATTATAGTTAAACCTCGGGTTACAACTTATTCGGCTGATGTCCCGTCGGTGTATGTTCCAATGTAGCGGGTGCATTGGTTTCCTCCCAGAAACCCATTTCGCCAAATTTTTTAATGCGTTGCTGTATACGTTCTTCAGGACTGTAAGCCTGAAGCTTCTTGATTTCCGGAAGAAGATAATTCTTAACGATATCTGCGGCACCCTGATAATCCCAATGTGCCCCGCCTAAAGGTTCGGGGATCACATCATCCACAAGTCCGAACTTAAGCATATCGGTACCGGTTAAACGCAGTTGTTCAGCCGCTACTTCCTTTTTATCCCAGCTTCTCCATAAAATAGAACTACAGCTTTCCGGAGAGATCACTGTATACCAGGTATTTTCCATCATCACCACTTTATCACCTACCCCAATACCCAATGCGCCGCCGCTGGCGCCTTCTCCAATGATCACACAGATCACCGGAACACGCAGGTTGATCATTTCATAAATATTACGGGCTATGGCCTCACCCTGACCTCGTTCTTCGGCTTCCAGACCGGGGTAAGCTCCGGGCGTATCGATGAGGGTGACGATTGGCTTATTGAATTTCTCTGCCAGTTTCATGAGGCGCAATGCTTTTCGGTAACCTTCGGGATTGGCCATTCCGAAATTCCTTAATTGTCGGGTTTTGGTATTATTTCCTTTTTGCTGACCTATAACCATAATGGTTTGGCCTTCCAGTTCAGCGAAACCACCTACCATAGCTTTGTCGTCTTTCACATTCCTGTCGCCATGCAGCTCAATAAAATTTCTGCACATTAACTCTATATATTTTAAAGTATAAGGCCGGTCCGGGTGACGGCTAAGCTGCACCCGCTGCCAGGGGGTAAGGTTCTCCGTAATAGATTTTTTGGTGCTGACGATTTTAGTTTCCAGGGCGGTGATGGCCTGGGAC
>JAEWDG010000108.1 GCA_023390215.1 Bacteroidota bacterium
CCATATAAATGTTGATTTCAAACTGCCGCGGATTATTCCTGCGGCAGTTTTATTTTTGTGCATGCTTAAAAAGATCGCTATAGCCGGAGCAGGAACAATGGGCAACGGAATTGCATTGGCTTCCGCCAGTTCGGGTTTTGAAGTTATGCTTTACGATAATTTCATTGGGTCTCTTGAAAAAGGGAAGCAAGCAATTAAGAAAAACATTGAATTCCTTCTAAACAAGGAAAAAATTTCCCGTGTTGAAGCCGATGTTATTCATCAACGGATAAGCTATACAGAGAAAATAGGCGATTGTAAAGCGGATCTGATTATTGAGGCTATCATTGAAAAGCCGGAAGCTAAAATCAAATTATTTCACGAATTGGTTCTCATCAATGCATCGACCACGATCCTTGCTTCCAATACTTCCTCTTTATCCATAAATCAGATACAGAGACATATTGATCATCCTGAACGGTTCGCGGGGTTGCATTTTTTTAATCCTGCCAACCTCATGAAGCTTGTAGAGGTGGTGAAAGGAGAAAAAACCAGCGAACCAACTGTGTCTCAATTAACAGGATTTTGTAAAGCGCTGAACAAAGTTCCGGTGGTTTGCAACGATGCGCCCGGTTTTGTCGTGAACAGGGTGGCACGCCATTATTATCTTGAAGCGTTGCGAATTTTAGAACATCGGGATGCAACAGCCGGACAAATAGATGCCGTTTTGGAAAATGCGGGTTTTAAAATGGGTCCGTTCAGGCTAATGGATCTCATCGGAATGGATATCAATTACGCCGTATCCCAATCCTTATACGAATCATTGGGTAAACCTGAAAGGCTCAAACCATCAAAACTTCAGGGGGATAAGGTTGCGGAAGGAAAACTGGGAAGAAAAACAGGGGAAGGATTTTATAACTACACTTCTCAAACTTCCGCATGAGGAAGACAAATTCGCAATTGAAAAATAGTGTATTGGTTACGGGAGGTTCAGGACTTGTAGGCAGGGAATTGATCCGGCAATTGTTGGAACAGGGCGAACAGGTAATTGCGATACAGCATGAAACCCCCATCGGTATCGAACATCCTGATCTGCAGATTGAATCCTGTAGTCTGGGCGATATCGTACGCTTGCAGGAACTGGCGGAGATGGCGACCTGTGTTTATCATTGCGCCGGAAAAGTTTCTTTTATTCCATCAGATAAATATGCCTTACTTAAAGTAAATGTGGAAGGGACAGCGAATGTGATGGAAGCCTGCCTTGCGGCGAAGATCAAAAAACTGGTACATGTAAGTTCTGTGGCCTCACTGGGCGAAACTAAAAAAGCAACAAAGATCTCTGAAGCGATGCAATGGTCAGACTCAAGCTACCGGTCAAATTATGGCGAATCAAAATATCTTGGAGAACTCGAGGTCTGGAAAGCTGCCGCGGAAGGCATGGATATAATAATTGTGAATCCTTCCATCATTCTTGGTGAAGGCGACTGGAACCAGGGCTCAACAGCGCTTTTTAAAAACGTGTATGATGAATTCCCCTGGTATACGGAAGGCGCTACGGGTTTCGTGGATGTAAAAGATGTTGTGGCACTGATGATCCTGTTAATGAAATCTGATTTTTCCGGGGAACGATATATCTTATCCGCGGATAATCTTTCTTATAAAACACTTTTTGAAAAAATCGCTGCTGCATTTTCAAAAAAACCTCCGCATAAAAAAGTATCAGGTTTTATTGCAGCACTCGCATGGAGATGGGAGGCCCTGAAACATTTATGTACGGGGAATAAGCCGCTCATTACTAAGGAAACTGCGAGGTCTGCGCAAACTGTAAGATCTTACGATAATTCAAAAATTCTTTCGGCATTTCCTGAGTTCAGGTTTCGATCAATAGATGAAACAGTAAACCGCGTTGCTGTGGCTTTGCAACAAAAGCTTAACAATCCTTAATGTATTTTCGTCGGGTTCAATAAAATCATCCGGATGAAAAAATCTGCATTCTTTTTTCTTGTCAGCCTCATTTCATTTTCTGCTATTTCCCAAAACGCTTATTTCTATGTTTCAGGTATTGTGATCAACCAGGAAAATAATCAACCCATGCAGGGGGCTTCTGTTTTCGCGGAGAATACCACCATTGGAACCACTACAAATGCAGAAGGGAAATTCAGTTTGCAGTTACCTGCCGGCGGTTATGATTTGATTGTGAGTTTCACCGGCTACGGAACAGAACGCAGGCGGATCACTTCCTCTGATGCTGAAAACCGCAACCTTAGTTTTTCAATCAAGCCTAAAGAAAAAGAAATGGAAGCCGTTGCTGTCATCAGTTCAGCCGAGGTGAAAAACGGTTGGGAAAAATATGGCGGCTTTTTTATAGAGAATTTTATAGGCAAATCGGAAAACAGCGCAGCATGCAGCATTAAGAATCCTGAAAAACTGCATTTCTTTTTTTACCGGAAAAAAAACAAGCTTAAAATTACCTCTGAAGAACCCATCATGGTTGAAAACCGTGCTTTAGGTTACCTGATTCATTATGCTTTGGATTCATTTACCTATGCGTATGAAACTCAAACGGCATTTTATACCGGTAATCCGTTGTTTGAAGAACTGGTACCTTCAGATGATGTGCAACGGCAAACCTGGGTAAACAACAGGGAAAAAGCATATCGCGGTTCCATTCTTCATTATATGCGAAGCTTATTTCAGAAGCGAATCGTGGAAGAAGGATTTCAAACCCAGTATATCCTGAATTACCAGGGAAGAGATACGGCATTGCCTTTTAAAAATATTTATGGATCGCTGAATTATCAGAAAGATGACAGCTTGCAGGTAGTGAGTATAAACCCCGCTCAGCGCAGGCTGGTTATTCTATATCTTAATGAAAAGCCTGAACAGGGATTTCTCGCAGATAATCCTGGTGAACGCAGTGACTTTGAATATTCTGTACTCACGCTTCAACCCGGTGAACCCATTTATGTAGAGCAAAATGGGTTTTACTATGATCAGGCTGATATCACAATGAGTGAATATTGGGGATGGTCTAAAGTAGCCGACCAACTACCTTATAATTATACGGCTTTATTATTCTGATCGGAATGTGCCGATGCGGCATTTAATTTTTTCCAGATCTCAGGAATGCGCTTTACCCAGGCCAACTCTTTCATTTTTGTTTTGGCTGTTTCAACAGGTGAACCAAAATAAGTTTGCCCTCCCTCGATAGATTTTGGAACACCACTCTGCGCATATACAATCGCATTATCTCCGATGGACAACGTCTTGCTTACACCAACCTGTCCCCACAGAATTACACCTTCACCAAGCGTTACCACTCCGGCTATCCCTACCTGTGCCGCGATCAGGCAATTTTTCCCGACAACGGTATCATGGCCAATATGGATCATATTATCCATTTTAGTGCCCTTGCCGATCACTGTATCATGACTTACACCGCGATCGATCGTACAACCCGCGCCGATCTCCACCTCATCTTCAATGATCACCCTGCCGCAGCTGGGCATTTTTTTATACCAGACTTCGCGGTTCTTTTTTGAATTATAATAAAAAGCATCGCCACCGATCACCGAGCCCGATTGAATGATCACGTTATCACCAATAATACAATGGTCCATGATCGCTACCTGCGGATGAATGACGCAGTTCTTTCCGACCTTAACATGATGGCCAATGAACGCGGTGGGGTAAATAAAAGAGCCATCTCCGATCTCCGCGCTGTCACTGATTGTTTTAGTTGCGGGTTCAAAAGGCCTGAAGTGATGTACAATTTTGGCGTAAGCCTCAAACGGTTCGCTTACAACAAGCAGCGCTTTCCCTTCAGGAACATGTGCTTCCTTGTTGATGATGATAAAACTTGCTTCGCTGTTGATGCATTTATCATAGTATTTAGGATGATCAACAAAAACAAGATCACCTTTTTCAACCTTATGAATCTCATTGATACCTGTTGCTTGTCCTTCTTCGTTTCCAATCAATCTCGCATTGATCAGTTCAGCAATCCATTTTACAGATACAGGTGCAGGAAAACGCATGGAGAAAAATTTTCAGCAAAAGTAAACGCTTTCGATCTCTGCAATCGTATAGATTTTTTCGATTGATGAAGTTGGAATTCTATGATCAGCGATCATATGAAAAATGAAAACGCTAAAGGGATTTCCACAGGCGATTTTAAAATGTTGATAAAATAGTCTAAAAAATTTTTTTTGATAGCAAAAAATCTTTTTAATATTGTGTAGGGGAATTTATATCCCTGTACTTACTAACCCATCCATATAATAAGTCCGGTTTACTACCGGGCTTTTTTGTTTCCATAATTTTCTCTTCGATAATTCTTCGCAAGTACAAGAAAACATAAACAGTATCTTGCGCTAAATCGTGTTACATGATCAGATCAATGACAGGTTTCGGTAGGGCCGAACAAACCATAGGTGACAAAACATTTCTTGTCGAGATCAAGGCGCTGAATGGAAAACAATTTGAACTTCAACTTAAGCTTCCTGCTTTGCTGAAGCCCTACGAATTCGATGTGCGCAATATTCTGCAGGAACGTTTACTGCGGGGAACTGTGGACTGTTACATAAGCCTGAAGCAGAACGGCAGCAGCAAACCTGTTATCATCAACACAGAATTGATCCGTTCTTATTATCATCAGATCAATGAACTGGCAAATGATTTAAAAATAGACACGCATTCCGTTTTGGGAGCTTTGTTACGTTTACCCGAAGTGGTAACGCCATCCACCGAATCATTAAGTGAATCGGAATTCGCAGCTTTTAAAAATGTGCTGGGCCTGGCGTTGGATGAATTGAACCGTCATCGTATAGAAGAAGGAAATTCACTTGAAAAAGATCTGATCACCCGCATTGAGAAAATTGAACACGAAGAAGAGGCTATTCTCGTTCTGGAACCCCAGCGAAAGATCCGTATCAAAGAGGAGATCAAAACCCTGCTTGATGAACACGTGGGTAAAGAACATACC
>JAEWDG010000114.1 GCA_023390215.1 Bacteroidota bacterium
TATCCGGCTCGTGGCTTTTGAGTAAGAATTCCGGAATGCATCGGCATCAACCAATGTGGAATAGCCGGTATACTGTGCTGTGGCAAGAAAAACCACCATCTGCAAGGCAAACAGCAGTAAAATTTTACGCATAAGGCGCCAAATGTAACACTTTATCGAGGCTTCTAACCTTGTAGCCGCGGGATTTAACTTCTTTTAAAAAATCAGGCAAAACCCGGGCTGTGATCTCCATACTATCGTGGAAGAGATAAATGGTTCCGGGCTTCAGTGCATCAAGGATCTTTTTCAAAAAAACAGAGTGATCTTTTGCTACCGTATCAAATGACCGCATATTCCAGCCAACGGGAATATAGCCCCCGGCCCTGATCGCGCTCCTGAGATTCGGGTTCATCACGCCATAGGGTGGACGAAACAGTTTTGGCTTTACAGCAATTAAAGAAGTAACCGCCTCATCCATTTGCAGCAAATCATTCAACATTTTTTTTGAGGGCCAGAGATCGAAGAAATGATGGTGACTGAAACTATGGTTGCCAATAATATGTCCCTGCTGGTGCACCTGCCTCAGAATTTCAGGATGCTCCGCCACTCTTTTACCAATACAAAAAAATGCAGCAGGTGTTTCGTGTACTTTTAATATCTCCAGTATCCTTGTTGTGTACTCCGGCAGCGGTCCATCATCAAAACTGAGCACAATCTCTTTTTCCCTGGTTTGAAAACCACAAACAACGGGCATAAAAAAACCCGACCTGATGTAGTAACAACCATAAAACAAGACAAGAGAATAAAGCAGGATGATTACGATGAATATCCAGGAAGGCAGCGGAAAAAATAACCGGAGTGCCAGCGTTGCCGCTGAAGTAATTCCAAAAGCAATATTTGTAAACCTGAAGGTTAACACGAGGAGACAAGCATTAAAGCATGATGACCCAGCGGATCAACATTATACAATAAAATGTGTACTGTTTCAGGAAGTGAAAAATCTTTTCCATACTCAATTACCGAACGCTTATTGCAAATGTTTGCTGCCATACCAAGCCCAAATGCAGACGCCGTAGGGTATTCTCCACAATACTGTTTAAAATTCATGACAGGTTTATCAGCCAAAATCCCGCCTGCAAACTGATCAAACACAAGGTCATGTTTTTCATCACCATTTCTACCGCTCAGCAACAAACTGATATCCGACCTGCTTATCCCATACTTATTTAGAAACCCGCTTAGCTTCTCTTCGGATAATGGCTCATCATTCAGTGACAGATGCGTTTGTATACCCGAGATCTGTGCGAGATCGTTGCCTGTTGAAGCACCGGATAAGGCGAAAAATGCAGCACCTTCTCCCGCCATGGTACCTCTTTTTTTTGTATCTATAAGTTCAGTGTTTATACTGTGCCGATATAAACCAAATCTCCTGAGAACATTCAGGCTATCCACAGTTATTTCGTCAGCCGCGCCCACCAGTATTTTTTCCGCCTGCTTTTCACAAAACAACATCCATGCATCTGTGAGTGCATGTTCAAATGAAAAAGCACGGTGAACAAATGTATTGTTATAACCATGATTTTTTAAACTGAGGCCAATCTGCGCACCTATGGTGTTATGCGTTGATTGGATAAAAGCGGTTGGGGTCAGCAGTAGCTCATTGTTTTCAATCATACGTGACAGAAACACGCTGGTGTCTTCCAAACATCCATAAGCGGTTCCGGTTATGATCGCATCCACATTGTTCCAACCTGAACGCTTCAAACATTCCATCGCTGAGGCGGAGCCAAAGCGAATTATCCGGCTCATGCGACGGATCAATTTAGGATCCAGCAACTCTTTGTAATCCGGTTCCACACAGTACATGGCTTCTCCCTTATGCACCACGATGTCTTCCGGGAAACCCTGCTGCGTAAATGTCTTCTGCGGAGAAATGATACCGGTTGCGCGGATGTACATATCAGGATTTGGAAAAAATTAAGGATGAACAATTACCGCCAAACCCGAATGAATTAGACATTACATGTTTCAGGTTAAGATCTTTTCGGAATTCTCTTTCCGGCACGAAAGAAAGATCTTTCATTGGAGTTTCCAGGCGAAGTGTTGGAAACACCAATCCCTGTTCAAGCGACATAATCGAGAACACCGCTTCGATACCACCACAGGCACCCAGGGTGTGACCGGTAAAAGATTTTGTGGAACTCATCATGGGGAATTTTCCACTGAACAACCTGCTGATCGCAGTGCCTTCCGCGATATCGTTATTCTGCGTACCTGTTCCATGAAGATTGATATAATCAATATCTGAAACCATTAGCCCGCTTTGTTTCAGCGCGCCCTCCATCGCCAGAAAGGACCCGGTACCATCCGGCGAAGAAGCGGTTTGATGGTATGCATCATTTGCATTTGCATATCCACTTAAACGGATCTGCGGTTTACGGGATAACATCGCGGCTACCGCTTCCGAAACCAGCACAATATAGCCGGCGCCTTCTCCAAGATTAAGCCCGCGCCTGTTTTCATCAAAAGGCTGACAAGGTTTTTCATCAAGGATCATCAGTGTATTAAATCCATTCAGTGTAAAACGCGTGAGCGCATCACAACCACCGGCGATGACAATATCTGCAAGGTCATTTTTGATCAATCTTGCTCCGTAGAATATTGCATTCGCTGAAGATGAACATGCAGTGCTTATGGTTGAAACAAAATCGGTGAAGCCGAGTTTTTTTGCAACGAGTTCTGTGATTGCTCCACATTCATGGTTTACAACATTTCTCAGATGGCCGGAAGATGGATCGTTATGAAATGATCTGTAAAAATTTTCTGTTTTATCCATGCCGCCAACGGAATTTGCAGAGACAAATGCTTTGCGGAAATTTCCGGTAGGAAGGAGCGCATCATCAAGTGCTTCTTTGGCAGCAAGATAACTGAGCAACGCGGTGCGACTGATATCAGCTGAAAATCCAGATCTTTCAGACAAGGCTTCATTGCTGAGTTTTACTTCAGCAACCGGTAATTTGTCGCGGTGAACAGAATCAAAATAAAGCATGGGCGCGATGCCATGCCTGCCGTTAACAAGTGCATCGAGACATTCAGCGGCATTGTAACCGATGCCGGAGATCACTCCTTTTCCCGCGACATATACTGCCATGTCAGGAATGGGCTTTTTTCTGTTCTGTTATATATTCCGCCATTGTACGTACGGTACGGAATACTTTGGGGCCATCTTCAGAGTTAGAAAGTTTTATATTATAGTGCTGCTGCAACAAAACGATCAGTTCCAGCGCATCGATCGAATCCAGCCCCAATCCTTCCACGAAAAGTGGTTGGTCATCGCCAATATCTTCGGGTTTAACATCCTGAAGATTAAGTTGTGCCACGATCTGCTTCTTCAGATCTTCCATAAGTTTTTCCATCGTCATTCAAAATAAGTTAACATATTAAGTTCCGAAAAATCTTTGCCTTTATCTGCTTTCTCGACCAGCATCAGCACTGCTTCATATTCTTCTCCCAGCAGATCTATCCAACCACAAATACAAGCCTGCAAGATATTATTATTCAGAAGTCCGCCGGCGTATTGTTTAATAAAAGCCTCATTAAAACGCTCCTGAATAAAGAATGCGTTTTCACCTTTGAAATGATGCCGGATACAGATCTCCCCCATCACGATATTAGGCAGGGTATACACGAACAGTGCCGGGCTGGGTATAGTAGTTACGGACTGATAATACTTCTGATCTGCATCCAGGCTTGAATTCCGGTTAGCCAGTACAATACCAATGTTTGATGCCCCCAGCTCAGCGCTGAGGTTTCTTTTGCTGATCAGGTATTCCGCGGCAAGCCATCCGAGCTTGCTCAATCCATCCATTTTATGAAATTTCGGATAAGCCTGACCGGTATATTTGTATGCCGCTGAAAGAAAAGTCTCTGCAGAAACCTGACCGGCATTAAATACCTCGATCCCGTCCTTAAGGATCCTTCCCTTTTTCAGGGAAACACCTGCCGTAATTTTCAGTTCTTCTTTCAATATCAGGATTTTGCCGGAAGTGTATCTCTGTATTTGATCATCTTCTCAAGCTTTTTTAATGCCGTAGCATGATCTTTTACATAAGGATTGTTCTGGTCCCAAACATATCCCGCCAGTACCGAACAGATCTGATTTTTAATTTCCAGGTCGGGCTGATCAGCAAAGAAAATAGTATCCAGCGTGCCATCGTACCAGGAATTCACGTAGGTCCGGAATGTATCCACGCCCTGCATCATGATGTCCATATATTCTTTCTGCCAATCTACTTTTTCACCTTTGAGCGTTCTGATCACAAGTCCGGCAGCGAGCTGACTCGAAACGGTTGCCAGTGTTACACCAGATGAGAAGACAGGATCAAGAAATTCCGTTACGTTACCGGTAAGGACAAATCCATCGCCGTAAAACCTGTCAGTGGTTGATGACCAGCTTTGTAACACACGCGGTTCGAAATCCATTTCAATTCCCTTAAAACGTTCAGCTATATATGGCTCGGTTGCCACCAGTTGCCGGAGTTGCTCTTCCGGTGTGCCCGAAACAGCGTCAAAGAAAGACGGATCACCCACAAAGCCCAGGGAAGTTTTTCCATTGGAGAATGGAATCACCCAGATCCATACACCCGGTTTATGCACAACGATGGTGATGCGATTGGGTTCATCAGCCATATTGCGGTTTTTGTCGATGAAGCGCGTGAACAGTGTCTTCCGTGGAGGAAGTTGAGATGGTCTCTCCATATTGAATAAACGTGGGATCACCCTGCCATATCCGCTACCGTCAACAATAAATCTTGCCTCAATTTGTGATTCATTGCCATTTATGTCAACAACGGTAGTAACTGAATCGGTGCCATTAAACCTGATGTCTGTAACGGTTGTTTCATAATCTACGGGTACACCCATGGCTGAAACGGCGGTTGCTAAAACATTGTCGAATTCTTCACGCGGTACCTGCCATGTCCATTGCCAGCCAGGAGTAAACTGATCAGCAAAAGAATAATCGCAAATCTTTCCATCTTTCACAAATTTGGCTCCGGTCTTTTGCTGGAAATTCGCAGCTTTCACCGCATCCAGAAAACCGGCCTGCTCCAGGGCTTCCATGCAACGGGGTAAAAGGCTTTCGCCGATTACAAAGCGCGGAAACTTCATTTTTTCCACGATCTTGACTTTAAATCCTGCCTTATGAATTATGGAAGCAGCAACGGTTCCCGAAGGACCTGCACCAATCACCAGTACATCAACTTTTTCTGTTTTCATTTTATTTGATTAATCTTTTTTTATTTTCCTGCATTTCAGCAACGACTGGCTGATTCCAATCCGGTGCTTTTCTTCAAACACTTCAAAGCCGGCGTTGTGAATACATTTGATGAAGGTTTCCGCGGAATACATCTGGCTGTTGCCATTAGCCACAGCCGTAAAATACAGAGAGGTTTGCTGAAGGCAAAAAGCGGCCACTTCAAATTTCTGTTTATCCCAGAATGGTTCCATGATAATCAGGATACCGTCATCGCTCAGCGCTTTTCCACACCTGCGCAGAATAGATTCGATCTCTGCTTCGGAAAAACAATCCAGAAACTGGCTCATCCATATCGCATCATAACCCGAAGGAGGAATCACGGATTCATCAAGAATATTGGTTTCAATAAAATCGATCCTGTCTTCAAGATTTGCTTCTGCAACCCGGCGTTTGGCCATATTGAGCTGGCCCGGGAGATCCATAATGGTTACATGGATATCGGCGCGGTATTTAACGGAAGCCATCGCCCATTTCCCCGTGTTACCACCAATATCCAGCAGTTTTTTTACTGTTCCATCATACACAAAAGGAAGCACTTTTGGAAATGCGTCATCTGAAAAATAATGATCGAAGTTGAACCAGCTTGTTTGAATATGTGAGGGCAGTTCGGACAATCCCTGGTAGATTGTATCCCAGTTTCCCAGTTCTTTCAAGCCCACAGGTTTTCCGGTTTGTATACTTTCTTCCAAATGGAATAGTCCACGATAATTTACATCCTGAACAAAATCCATATTCACTTTTGTGAGCCTGTCGTGAAGAATAAAATATCCGGTCTTACCCAGGGTATAACGTCCTTCATTTACCAGAACCAAACCCATTCCCAATCCTGATTCCAAAAGCACACGAACGCCGTAAGCTGACATGTTCAGTTTTTCGGCGATCTCATCGTTGGTGATCCCGTTTGTTCCCGCCTGGTCGATCTCGCTGAGAATACCACTGTCTCTTAAAATTCTCGCGGCCTGGAAAATCACCGGACCAAAAGCGATCCATTGCGCAGCCTCCTGCGCTGCTAAAGCAGAACGTTTTTCTTTATTGAATAATGTCATTTTGATTTTTTGTTTTAACCTTTTTGAAAATTACCGCGGCATTACATCCACCAAATCCTGATCCTGTCTTCAAACAGGTGTATACTGACTGATCGCGCACATTTTTTACCACATCAACCGGCATCGATGTGCCCGGCGTTTCATAACCCGGTGTGCCGATGATCCTGTTGTTTAATAATGACTCAACGGCAACTGCAGATTCAATCAGTCCTGCAGCGCCCAGCGTATGTCCGTAAAAACCTTTTAAGCTGTTTACAGGCGCGTGATTTACGGCTGAGAGATGAAAAGCTTTCGCTTCCATTTCATCATTATATACCGTAGCTGTACCATGGGCTGAGATAAGATCTATTTCGCCGGCAGCTATGTTTGCTTCCTGCAACGCACGTAAGATCGCATCCGCGAGTTCCTCACCGGTGCGTGAAGGTCCTGAAATATGATTTGCATCGTTGCTGGTTGCACCACCTGCAATGCAAACGCCACATGATAGTTTTTCATCGCGGGTGAGCATTACAGTTCCCGCTGCTTCACCGAGGTTGATACCATTCCTCGCTGCATCAAATGGTTTGCAGGGCCCGGGGCTGATGGCCTGGAATGATTGAAAACCCGAAAGAATGAAGGTGGAGACCAGATCGGCGCCGGCGACGATCACATTATCATAAATGCCTGACTGGATCAGCCGTTTACCAACGATCATGGCAAGTATACCTGATATGCAGGCATTGGAAACGATCAGGGGCTGGTGAATAAACCCGAACGCGTTTTTTATTTTTTCTGCAGAATGATTCAAAGATATTTCCGCGGGGCTGTACGGATTCTCCGATTCTATTCTGCTGATATTACCCTTTGTAGTTGAAAGGATCAATATTGTACGTTGATCTTCCGGAGCAACGGAAATTTTATCCATTACATCCCGGATAGACTTTATAAGGATCGATTCAAACTTTGAATATCCATTTATGCTTTCGTCACCTGAAAAAAGTGAAGCATAAAAATCTTCTTTGGAATACTGACATGCTTTATGCAGGCGCACACCGCGGCTTCCATGTACCAGCGCAGCAAAATTCGAGGAAGTCGTTTTTCCTAAAGGCGAGTAAATATTTGTAGCTGCTATGTAAACCGGTGTATTCATTGGCTCAAACCGTGCTTTTTCTTCCATGCTTCAAAGAAGGCAGGAATATTAAGCTGCAGTTGTTGTTCTTCTTTATCGAGGAATACCTGCACAGAACTTCCTGTGGCAACTGTATCACCCGATTTTTTATCAAATAATTTATAACTGAATTTCAACTTTGCCGATTCTGTTGGATGATAGGTTGTTTCAACAACAACCGTATCTCCGTAACGGAGCGATTTTTTATAATCACATTGTACCGATACCACAGGAATGACAAAGCCTTCCCTGAAAACATCGAGGTAGCTTAACCCATAACTGGCACCAAAAGCTTCTCTCCCGTCTTCAAAGTACCGGATATAATGACCATGCCACACGATGCCAAGCGGGTCAGCCTCATTAAATCGCACTTTTACTTCTGTGCGGTTCTTCAGCAACGTAGACATTAATCTTTCGCGTATTGCTTTTTGAAATCTGAATAATCCTTATCAAACTGATCCATTGCACCCTTGATTGGAGAAACCCAGAGATTGCGGAATCCAAAGCCACGGGCTTTTTCTTCATAACGTTTTGTCATCAGTACTTTTTTATTGGAAAGATTGATCAGTACCACCCACACAGCAGCCATATCATTTTTCTCCTGCTTCTTCATAGCCTCAACCACAAACAGAATACCCACGCCCTCTTTTGTTTTTGAAAGGTCGAGCGATTTCACGATACCGGAAATATCGGCTTCAGAGAAGCGGTTAAAATCATCTGTATTTGAAGAAAGGATATTTTCAGCATTGATACCGTTTATATGC
>JAEWDG010000150.1 GCA_023390215.1 Bacteroidota bacterium
GCGTAATGGTCGTTTAATTATCGACTTTAAAATCTGCGGAAATCTGCGGGAGATTTTTTTAATACAAAAACTATATTTCTTCTTTTGCCTTGACGCAAAAGAAGCAAAAAGTCAAGGCTGCATAACAAATCCTGAAAATTCACTTGAAAGACTAATGAAAAACCAGTTCACGCATTTGTACGAATCCATGCAGTAGTAAGACTTACGGACTAACTACTTTGCCAGACATTTGTATCATTAGTTTTTCATCTTGACGTCTTTCAATCAAATTTTCTTAACGGATTTCTGATGAAGGCCGGTCCGTTAAATGCAATACCCTGTTGCACTTGATCTGCGGAAATCTTTGATCAGCAGGAAACTTTCTTTTTCATACAATATGAATATTTCTTCTATTGGCTTTACGCAAAACAAGCAAAAGGTCAGGGCAGCTTAAAAGCAAGTTTGTCCATAGTCATAAAACAGTTAAATATTTATCTGCGACGTATACAAATCATAGATCATAAATCATCGATCATAGATACATCACTAGGGGAACCTTCGCAGAACAGTATAGTTGAGAATGATTTCCAGCAGAAGAAAGAAAGTAGCGAGCAAAACAAGCGGAAAAAATTTATCCTGGTATTTTACCGTGTTGATGATCTCCACGCGGGATTTTTCCATCTTATCGATATCATTGTAAATCGCCGATAAACTCTGGTTATCTCTGGCCCTGAAATAATTGCCGCCTGTTTCCGTCGCGATCTCCTTTAATAACGCTTCATCAATGGCGATCTTCTGCCGATCAATTGCGATACCTGTTGGCGTATTCACGGGTTGAGGTGCATAGCCTTCAGAAGCCATACCGATAGTATATACGCGGATAGAAAAAGACTTTGCGATCTCTTTGGCTGTTTTAGGATCGATCAACCCGCCATTATTTTCTCCATCTGTAAGTAACAAAACCACTTTGGATTTAGCTTCACTGCTCCTTAGCCGGTCTACAGAGGTTGCTAGTCCCGAACCTATGGCTGTCCCATCCTCCAGCATACCATTATGAATATTTTGAATGGCGGAAATAATAACGTTATGATCAGATGTAACAGGGCATAGTGTAAAACTTTCTCCTGAAAAAATCACGATCCCGATACGATCTGTTGGCCTCCTGCTCACAAAATCAATTGCAACACGCTTCGCGGCCTCCAGCCTGTTCGGACTAAAATCCTGGGCAGTCATACTTCCGCTTACATCAATACATAGTACAATGTCGATCCCCTCGCCTTCTGCGTGCTGCTGTCCGGTTACCGATTGCGGCTGTGCCATGGCAACAATAACTGATGATATTGCCAACAGCCGGAAGATAAATGGAAAATGCTGCAGCACGTTTTTCCATGAACCCAATCCCTGCGGTTGTAATTGAGAAACCTGTAAAAATGGCTGCGATTTTTTTCGCTTCAGAATATACCAGGCGATCATCACAGGCAACAGCAGAAACAGCCCAAAAATCCAGGGTCTCGCAAAACTGATATTTTGGAAATAGTCAAAGATCACGAGATTGATTTTTGTTTTAATTGATGCAGTGACTGAATAGCCTGCCTGATCTTTGCTTTATGTTCCGCCGCTAATGCTTCATCAGGAATAAACCGGGCAAATTTCACCGCATCAGCGCCCCTGAGCGCGTCGGCGAGTACAGGTATTACGTCCTCCGTTCCATTTTGTTTTTTTACCCGGATCAACATGTCTCCCGTGGTAGCCGACAGGAGATCTGCATTTTTTTCTCTGCTGTAAAAGCGTTTAAAGATCACCGATAGTTTATCATAATAGGCAACCACCTTCTGCCTGTCAGCAGCCTGCCATTGCAGTTCATCAAGCGATTTAATCGCCTCTTCATAAGCCGGAATACGCGATTCGAAAACCTGCCTGGGTTTGCGGCCACGGCTTTGTATATACCGGTAAATCAGGAAGGACAGGATCAGGATACCTACCGCAACCGCGAGTACATAGAGCCAGAAATAATCCCTCACTTCCACCCCCATTATCGGTTTGATATCCCTTAATTGCCCCGAGCTATCTGCTGGAGAATATCCAACTTCGATGGGGATGGTTTTCGTATTCAGTACACTCATACCTTTAGGTAAACCTATCTCCACCGGTAACGAAGGGAATATCTGTGAGCCGGAATCAAAACTGGTAAGGATGATCTCTTTTCGCAACACAAAACCCTCACCTGCACGCAACGTATCGAATTTTTTTTCTTCGATAATATCGAAATGCGGGATGCTGTCCGGTAAACTGAATCTGACTGATCCAGCTGGCCCTGGCAATTCAACCAGCAGTTGAAAGCTGATCCGCTCACCAATCAGAATACGATCCCTGTCGGTGCGAACACCCACTGCCTGTGCGGTAGCCCAATAGACAAATAAAAAACTCAGGGTGAGAGAAAATAAAAAACGATATGTGATACGCCTTGTGATAATATTATTTCCTTTTAAGAAAAAATTGTTGAAGCACTTTTACATAATCCTCATCTGTTCGAACATGCAGGAGATCGGCACCCGCTTGTCTGAAATTTTTTATGGCTATATCATTCTGAGTAAAAAAATGACGATGGTAGGCTTGTCTGACTGAAGGATTACTGCTATCCACCAGTTCGATCTTTTTGGTTTCCGCATCTTCGAGCTGTAACAGGCCCGCGTCAGGAAGATCCATATCCATTTTGTCGTATACTTTGATCCCGATTACATCATGCTTCTTACCAATCACTTTAAGATCATTTACATAACCTTCGTCAATAAAATCACTCACCAGGAATGCTATACTTTTTTGGCGGGTGGTGTTATTGAAAAATCGAATAGCCAGATCCAGGTTTGTACCCGATCCTGATGCTTTGGCGGAAAGCATTTCCCGAACCAGGAATAAAGCATGCGGCTTTCCTTTTTTCGGTGGGATGTATTTTTCGATCTTATCACTGAACAGGATCAGCCCCACTTTATCAATATTCCTGATCGCGCTGAAAGCCAGGACAGCTGCGATCTCTGTGATCAATTCTTTTTTTCGTTTACTAACGGTCCCAAATAAATTACTTGCACTGAGGTCTATGATGAGCATCAGCGTAAGTTCTCTCTCCTCCTCAAATAATTTTGTAAACGGATGGGAGAAACGCGCGCTCACATTCCAGTCGATAAACCGAACATCATCCCCTTCCGCATATTCTCTCACTTCACGAAAGCTCATCCCCTTGCCCTTGAACGCGGAATGGTATTCTCCCGTAAACAGATGCGTAGTTATTTTCTTTGATTTTATCTCGAGCTCCCTTACCTTCTTCAGCAACTCCGACGTAGTCAGGCGGGTTGCATCATCTCCGGGAAGTAGCCCGGCATTTTTTTTCTTATGTCTGAAAAATGAAAACAAAGCTGTTATGGAACATTTACGGTTCTGAGAATATCTTCAATGATGGTTTCTACGCTCATATTTTCAGCTTCCGCTTCATACGTCAATCCAATGCGGTGCCGCAGCACATCTTTAGCGATCGCCTTTACATCTTCAGGTATCACATAACCGCGTCTGTTTAAAAATGCATGCGCTTTAGCGGCAAGCGTCAGGTTAATGCTGGCTCTTGGTGAACCACCGAAAGATATCAATGGCTTTAACTTTGCAAGTTGATATTGATGGGGAAAACGGGTGGCAAAAACAATATCCAAAATATAGTTCTCCACTTTTTCATCAACATACACCTGCCGTACAAGATCTTTTGCTGCTATTATTTCTGAAGTGGACGCAACAGGATTAATTTTCGGTGTACTGATACCGATCGTATTCTGCCGGATGATCATTTGTTCTTCCGCTTTTGAAGGATAGCCAACTACCACCTTAATCATAAAACGATCCACCTGAGCCTCAGGAAGTGGATATGTTCCTTCCTGCTCAAT
>JAEWDG010000160.1 GCA_023390215.1 Bacteroidota bacterium
ATGTTCTCTATAACCGTAGGGGAATCAAGCATATCGTCGCTGTTGAGGATTCCCACCACATCACCTGTGGCCATCTGCATGCCCTTGTTTATCGCATCGTAAATACCACGGTCGGTTTCAGAAACCCATTGCGCAAGGTGGTCATTATATTTTGTGATGATGGCCAGTGTTCCGTCCTTTGATTTGCCGTCCACGACAATGTGTTCAATATCCTTATGCGTCTGTTTTATCACAGACTGGATGCAATCTTCGAGATAACGCTCAGAATTATAGGTTGCAGTAATGATCGAAACTTTCATCTTCCTCCTTGCCGAATCGGGGGGGAAAGATAGAACATCCTGATTTAATTTAATCTTTGAATACGATAATTGCTTTATATCCGTGCTGATATCGATCATTGGATCACACGTTCTTTTATTTTCAATGCCGGGTTTCCGCGGTAGATTCCATAAGCTTCCATTTCTCCGGAGTGAACGGAACCTGCGGCCAGTACCGCATGTGTTCTGCAAACTGAGCCCCCGGTAACGACAGACCTGGCGCCTATCCAAACGCCATCTTCAATAAGAATTTCTTTTACGATCAGATCAAAACCTGGCTTGGTAAAATCATGATTTCCGCTTAACAGCAAAGCGCCCTGGGAAATACATGCATTGGCCCCGATCATTGTTCTTCCGAGGTTATCTATCCAAACCTGCTCGCCGATCCATGCATAATCTCCTATCTCCAGCAACCAGGGGTACTTAATATTTACAGACTGTTTGATCACAACTCCCTTTCCGAGCTTAGCGCCGAAACTTCTTAATAACATGCGCTTAGGCCGGTAAAAAGGGCAAACCGTTGATTTGAAAATCAGTGCATTCACCAGATACCAGCAGGCCCTCTTTAAAGCTGAGGCAGGCCTGTACCAGGAATTATCATATGTAGACAGATCAACTTTCATGTTCTCTATGCCAAAGTACACCTGATTTTCGTTCTACGAAAAACATCATGATAAAGATCGCGATATATGCACAGATGTTAAACCAGGTATGGTGATCGATTCCCAACGGCATAGGCCATCCGCCGTTCACGGAAAGCAGGAATAAAGCGATCCGGGTAACATTGATCGCCCAGAGCAAAACCAGCCCGCCAAATATCCATTTGATTTTATATGCAAAACTTCCGGGGTTTGCAACGATATACGCGATCCAGAAACTGGATACGCCGTATCCCACACAGTCCATAGCAATGAGCACGGCTCTTCCACCGGCAACGCGTACCCGAAAATCGGGTTGCGCAACAATGTCGTAACCAAAAATTCCCAGCAGCCCTTTCACGCCCAGGGCAAGAGAGGTTTTTATCCAGCTTACATAATCCAGATATTTTTCTACAAAAGGGCTGTAATACCCCCCCGGCGCTGCAATACCGATCCATGCGATGGTGCCGAAATACAGGATCAGAAAGAGGCCAATGAAGACCATTAAAAAACGGAGAAATTTATTTTTTCTAAGCATGCTCAACTTTCAAACATCGATGTGTGTGCAGCATACACTTCAGCAACGTTGGTGTTTCGAACGGCATAATCGCGGGCACCCCTTTTCCATTCCTGAAATTCTGCATCGGACATAGCTGCAAACCGGTCGATCGCCTTTGATAAACTTGTCAAATCGTCCTGAACATTTATTCCCGCTTTGGCTTCCCCGAGGTTTTGCCAGGGGACATTATTGGAAGTAATTACAGGCAGGCCGGCGAACAGGGCTTCCACTATTGAATGACCATAATTCTCACTAACACTGGGCATAATAAACAGATCTCCTTTTCCGAGAATGGATGGAATAAGTTGCGGCTGAATTTCTCCATGATAGATCATGTCAACATTTGCAGGCAGTTTCGCTTTTTCCGCAACGCAAAGATGCCAGTAAGCCGGATCTTTTACCGGGCCGTAAATATGATAATTCACTTTAGCTTTTACCTGCTGTAACGACAGGATCACCTTGAGGTGATTTTTCATCGGGCTGATCAGCGCCACCGTGATCAGTTCAAGAACATCTGCTGCTTTTGATTTTTCAATAAAATGTACAGCCCTGGGAAAATTTCCTGCAATGAAAACCTTCGCATCAGTTCCCAGCGCGTTTTTAATTTCTCTTTCTTCATTCGCATCTGTAGCATGAAAAAGATGCTTGTGATTCAGCCCAAACAAATTAAACAAGCCGATGAAAATTTTCTTTTTCCAGGATTTTTGCGTCAGTGCTCCGCCGTGCAACATACCACGCACCGATACGATGCAGGGAACAGGAGAATAGAGCATGGGAACAATATTGAAATACCAGTCAAAAAGACCTATTACGAATACGCGATGCGGTTTCAGATCTTTTATTTCATGCATTAACTTGTTACTGCGGTTTTCCTTTTCAGCATAATACACTTTTGTTGAGCTGTTAAACTGTACCCAGGCATTTCTTCTTACACCGGATAAGAGGCTGCCGTCAAGATCTTTGTCTCCTGTGAAAATATAAAAATCGAAGGCGCCCTGCATTTGATCAACCAGGTTGTATACACTCTGTATCGGGCCACCCGCTCTGAATGCCGGGTGAAACCAGGGAATACTTATAAAAATTTTCTTAAGAACCGGGTTCATTGGGACGCAGTTTCAGATAACGATAAAGTTGTGGGAATGCGAAGTATTTCAATAATAAAAAAATGAGCAGGGTGGCAAATAGTCTTCCCATCAGGTAGGTGCCATCCATTTCAAACCCATGGAATTCCAGATACATAGCGCCGACGACGGAAAAATTAAATATTAAATTGGAAGAAGATTTTCTCACAAAAAAATAATACGAGGCGCCATAGATAAAACCAATTATCAATAATGGTATCATCATCCCATAGTATCCGAAATCAATAAAACAGTCGGCGAAATAACCAAGGCTGAACGAAACGCCTTTCTTTGAACTCAGGTAACTTACCCCGGTATATTTGGTCGTTTTAACCGAGTTATCAATCTTAGGCTTGGAAGGATCAAGCAATCGCGGCGTTAATGTGAATTCAAGTATCCCCTGCCAGTTCAAACCATCCTGGTAAGGAATTACAGAAGGAACACGATCCATTGTCTTTGCAAGATGATAAGTATATTGAAGCCGGTCCAGCATATCAATCGCCGCTTTATCATAATCGCTCTCTGCTTTCGAAAGCTCAACCAGTTTCGAAAATGCTTCTTCTTTTTCTACCTGAACAGACTGGTTGGTCTCTCCCTGCGTAAGGAACTTTCGATATTCTCCTTTGATACTTGTCCATTTTATAGCAAGAAAAAACATCAGGGTGATGGCAAGAAAAGCATAAATAACCTGACGGAGGTTTACCTTGACCAGAAATCCGATGAACAAACACCCGGAAAAAAAGATCACCGTTTTGAAATCGGAGAAATAGCTCAGCATACCTAACAAAAATTCAAATGCGATCATGGCAACGAACTGCCATTTCATTTTTCCTTTCAGCACCACCTGAAAACCAAATAGTAGAAAGAAAAACCATTTGATCTTCATCAGGCTGATAATGATCTGGGCTAATCCACCCAACGACAGCGCAATTCCCCCTAAAAAATTCGCAATGACAAAAGATATAAGGTATGCATAAAACGAACGTTTGATGGAAAGCTTTTCGGCATGCCTCCTCAGCATATCCATCGTAAGAACAGGAATTCTGTTCTGGTAGTAAATTACCGGCAACATCATAACAAGCAGTCCAACAAAAGCGAAAATAGTTGCGTCACCCGCATGAGCTGTTCGAAAATCGATCGGACTTCCGATATAATTGCTCAACCAGATACCTGCCGATATCTGAATAAAGTGATAGATGAATATGAGGGTAAAAACAGAGGGCTTTAATGGCTGCTGAAGATTGATAAAAATAATCCAGAAGAAAAACGCCGAAGCAAAAAGATAGATACCATTGTTGAAAAGCAACTGTCCGAAAAATATCAAAATCAAAAAAGCCTGGGCACTTCCGTCGAAACTGATTCTCGTCTGGCCTGGTATACTTAATATTTTACTCAAGACAATACGGACGTTTCAACGGCATCTGCCAATTTCGGCAAGCTCCAGTTCCCGATTATTTCTTTTGACGACTCTCCCATCACGCGCAACCTATGTTTGTCTGTTCCGAAAAGCCCCAGCATATCAGCAAAATCTCTTTCATCCGTCGAACTGAATACGAATCCATTTTTTCCTTCCTGCACGAGATCAACTGCGGCGCCGCATTTGTCACTTACCAGAACGGGCCGGCCACAGGCCATGGCTTCGTTAATTGCAAGCCCCCAGGTTTCCGACGTCTTTGTAGGCATGATAAAGATATCAGCAAGGCGGTAAACAAGTGGCATCATCCCCTGGTTTTGAAAAGGCAGGAATATAATGCGTTTATCATTCCCCGTTATTCGTTTTAATTCCCTTTCAAATTCACCATTCCCTACGATTATTGCAGTATACTTCTTTTGCTTATCCTTAAGAATATACCTGATGATCAGTTGTGCATTTTTATCCTCTACAAGTTTTCCTGCAAATAATAAACAGATCTTATCGTTGTCAATTCCCAGTGAACGTTTCCACGCTTCCGCCTCCCTGTTCAACTTTTCATCATCCCGCGCAAACCTTTCGTTATCCACTGCATGGGGCGCAAAAACAAGTTTTGAATTATTTACTCCTGATTTCTGGTAATATATTTTGTTATTCGAGCCTACATACAGACAGGTATCCACATAGCCATAAACAAAAGACAGATATTTTCTTCTAATGAAAGATTTGAGCGCAGATGTTTGCGTAACAAATGTTGAATCGCCTCTGAATAATACTTTTTTCTTCTTATGAAAATATCGCATCGCCCTAAAATGTGACCTGAAGCTCCAGCCATAGACAAGGATAGCATCTGCATTCCAGTTTTCTACTTCGCTGATCAGCGAAGGATTGTCAATACCTGTGAAGTGGTGAGATCCCGGATCTTTTGCTATGTTCTCAACAAAAGCAAAATGATAGCCCTCCAGCAGGGGAATATCCCATTCGATTTTTTTATTAAAGCCGGGATCGAATTTTGAAGCCAGAACAGACTCACCCCAGGTATAAAAAACCTTAATATCTATCCTTCCTCTTTTTGCGAGCAGGGCAAATAAGGGCGCGTTATACTGTATCGGATGCGTAGTGATGATTGCCAGTTTCTTCATCAGATATTAAATGGTATCCGCGGCTGTTTGAATAATTTATACCTGATAAAATTTTTACCCAGTTGCATAAGGCTTACATAAGACGAAAGTGATTTTCCTATACTCCAGCCCGTCGCAATACTTCCCTTCATAAAAGCTTTCATCATTACTGTGAAATAGAAAAGCAATTTATATTGCATGAGGTAGAGATGACCTTCACGCTTCAGCGCGTCTCCTGCGTAATTATCCAGGAAACGGTAAACCACAAGGTCTTCGATGATGTGAAATTTATAGTAAGATTCCTTCCTGCTTAATTGCCCGGCGTGATCCCTGAGCTTTATAAGGGGTTTATTTATGAATCCCGTCTGGTTGTTTTCTGCCAGTTTAACCCACATGAAAAAATCTCCGGAAATTTTCATGGTTTCATCAAACAAACCTACTTCATTGATCGCCTTTCTGTTTAAGCAAACATTGGCAATATTTCCTGCAATAGAACCCGTAAAATATGCGATCCTGCTGTGTAAAGAGGTAGAAATAAGCCGCGGTGTTTTATCATCAGGCATTTTTGCTATCAGGATTCCATTTTCGTCGATCTTATCATATCCCGAATAGGAAAAGCACACTTCGTGTTGGTTATGAAAAATTATAAACTCATGTAAACATTCCGGGTACATAATATCATCCTGGCTCCATATCTTAATTAAAGGTGAGCGGGATTCTCTAATCAATAGGTTCAGGTTCGGGAACAGACCTTTGTTCTTTTCGTTACGGAGCAATCTTATCCTCGGGTCTTTTATCCCCTGCAGGTATTCATAGCTGCCGTCGGTTGAACAATCATCAAGTATAATGAACTCAAAACCGGTGAAATTCTGGTTCAGCACACTTTCAACAGAGAACTTCAGGTAGGGCATACCGTTATATACCGGCAATATGACGGAGATCATCGTATTCATTTCTGAAGATCCAGCGCTTTATCAAAAAGTTCCGCTAACCGCATGGTTACATTTCTGGCGGAATACAGATCAAACACTTTCATGTCCACCTGTGCAGGATCGAAGCCCTCCGCGAATTCCCGGAAGAACTGAAACGTATCTTTAAAATAATCCCTGATCTCATGTATACCTTCCCCGCCTGCAAAAGCCAGAACTACGCCCGCGTTGGACTGCCGTATCACATTTACAGCCGTACTGTCTCTATGTAATACAGCGAGCAACGGTTTGCCTGAAAGCACAGCCTGGTAAGTTTTACTCGGTGTGTAGTGTGCTTCCGTACTTCCCAGCACCAGGATGGCATCCGCAATATTCAAATGGAGCAGCACATCGAGATAAGGGATACGTTTTGGATATTCGAAAACGATGGTATTCCACAAGCCATACGCCTCCGCGTGTTTGCGGATGTTAAAAGACGCGGCATCATTTGCCCTGCTGCCTGTTCCTATAAAATGAAACTCTACATTGGAAAACTGTGCTGGGTTGTTTTTTATGGATTCAAATATTGCACAAAGTGGCTCGTAAGCTTTGGGCAGCATGGCGCCGGCATATACGAACTGGAATTTATTTTTATTTTTCTCAAATAGATAGGGCTTGGTGGTCATAAGCTTCAACGCCCGGTGATCCGCGATCTCTCCCCCATAAGGCATCGCACCATGAACGAGTTTTCCCTTTAATTCCGGATTTCTTTCCAATACCGGCAAATAATATCCTTCTGCCACACCCGTAATCAGTGAAGCTTTTTTTACCGCGATGGGCTCCAGGAACTCCGCTAATTTGGAACTGAACCAATGACGTGAAAACATCCTGTCACTCCCCGGGAATTTATGCACCCAGGGATCGATATAATCAATCCCGTACGGAACACCGGTTTTACCGTGCAGCATTCTTCCCAGTAGCGCGGAATAAAAAGAAGGAATGGGAATAAAAATAAAATCTATTTTCTCTTCTTTTAAGATCTGCTTCGCTCTTCTATATAACTGAAAAAAAGCCCTTAAACCGATGTCGCCGATCAGTCTGGGTTTGGTTAAAGGATACGCATCAACTTTTTCGATCCTCATATCCTCCGGCATAAGTTTTACCAGATCCCAGTCCAGTGCTTCCTCGTAAAATTTTTCATGAACGGTAAGCATAACAGGATCCCATCCAAATTCCCTGAGGTGTAATGCAAATAACCTGGGCCTGTGAACGCCGGCAAGGTTGGAAGGAGGTAAATGCGGGTAAATGATTAAAACCTTCTTCAAGCCTGCACCGTTTGTTTTATACATTGATGGTTGAAATAACCCAGCAATTTTTCTGATTCCATCTGCCAGTTCAATTTTTTCCGGGCTAATTGATAATTATACTTCCGCTGACCTGCAAGTATTTTTTGATCTTTATAAAAAGTTATCGCTTCCGATAATTCCATGATGTTTCCGATACTGACTAATTTACCACATTGAAACTCGCTGTTGAATCTTTCCTGCATCGAAGTGTTCGTGAAAATAATCGCGTTACCGGCCAGGAGATAGGTGAAGATCTTATTCGAAAGCGCGATGTCGTTATTTTCAGATGAAGCGGGTTCGAGGGCAAGACCGATATCAAACTGCGCGGAAAACCTCGCCAGTTCATCAGGTGATATAATGCCGTGAATCTTTATCTTCGATTTTGTATGATGCTGCGTCTCCTCGATGATTTGCCGGAAACCCGGATCCATCCTTCCCGCCAGGGTTAAAGAAATATCAGGATCATTGAGGGATCTCAAACAGTTAAGCAGGAATTCCAAACCCCGGCCCCTGCCAATGGTTTGACTAAACCAGAAAAGTTTCAGCGACGCTTTTCCCTGGGGTTCACGAAATGCAGGTTGGTCTTTCAGGTCGAACACATTCAGCACTGTAAATACCGGAACGTGCAGTTTCGGAAAATTTCCCATGATGGCAACACTGATCAGTGGACTCGCTGTGGTAAGATATTGAAGCCTTGGAATATATTTTTTTTCCAGGTACATGATTCGCTTTCGCTCATGCTCTGCCATGGTTTTTTGTTCACCACGGTGATAATCTTCGAAATCAAAACCTGCTTTTGCATGGTTTGCGGCAGCAGCATTCACACAAACAGCAAGTGCGCCGAGGTTATGACCGATATACCAGTCGGCCCTGATCGAAATAGCTGCCTTTAATAATTCGTCGTAACAACGTGCCTGTGTACGCTCCGCGATCAGCCCTTTATTACCGGTAAGCTTGCACAACACACCGGCGGACTTCTGCCGAACCCGCGTAATATTGAATGTTTGTTTATCGTTTGTCGGACTTCCGCCGATCAACTTATGCTTCCAGGAAACATGCTTTAATACATGTTTGTCTTCTTTCTCAGCCCAGTCGATAACAAAACAATATAATAGGTTAACCTCATGTCCTGCTGCATGAAATGCTTCGGCCTCCTTTATAATTCTTGGATTGGTAGCCGGCTGACCGGTAGTGATCAAAACGATCTTCTTTTTCCCGATTCTCATTTTTGCTTTCCTATCGACAGGTAAACATCGGCTATATGAGGCGCATCGAATCTTTGCATCGCTCTTTCCCTGCATGCCCTGCGGTCAATTGCGTTGATCCTCCGGATCGCTTCACAGAATTCACTGAAGGAATGTGTTTTGTATCCGGTGATCCCGTCATCGATCACTTCTCCTACAGATCCATATTCATATGCGATCACGGGCGTTCCACAGGCCATCGCTTCCGGCATAACAATTCCAAAAGGTTCATTCCACTCGATCGGAAACAACATTGCTTTCGATTTTCCCAGCCATTCATTTTTCTGGGTATCATTTACGGTACCGATATACCTGATCTGCTTACCATCGATATGCGGCTCAATTTCATTTGTAAAATATTCCATCTCTTCAGCAAGAGGAGATTTATTTCCGGCAATAATTAATTTTTGCCCCGTCTCTTTTACTGCTTTGATCGCAGTATGCATTCCTTTCACTCTTTCCAGTCTTCCCAGAAAAATAAAAGCTGCGTCCTCGTCGACCGTTTCAGTTAATTCATAAAAA
>JAEWDG010000175.1 GCA_023390215.1 Bacteroidota bacterium
ACCCCATCTGCTTAAGATCGGCAACAGTAGCCACCAAAGAATTTATGTCAGTGATGGCATTGATTTTATTTAACAGAGGTTCGATGGGTTTTAATCCCTGCGCTTCGATCTTCACACTGTCCATTGCCGTGGTCCAGAAATCGCCGATCTTCTGATCTGTACTGCCTTTCGCCCCTTTAGCCGTTGCAGCTTTCTCGCTGATTTCCCGAAGCCTTTTTAATTTTTCTTCGATCACCAGGTTTCCGATACTCCAGCCTGATTGTTCTTCCGGAATCGGGTTTTCTTTGATCCATCTTCCATTTGCATAAAGGAAGAAATCCTCACCTGGATTAACCGTTGAATCAATATGCATTGCCACTACATCCGGTTTGTTTTCTTTGACTGCTTCTTTCTTATCATTGCAGGCAACCAGGGCCGCCAGGAAAGTCAGCCCCAACGTCAATTTTCTCATTTTGGGATAATTTGCCGCTAATATAAGGGATGAAACTATGCGCCGATATCTAAATTGATGAGCGCGAAGAATTCCTTTATTCTTCCGATTTTCGTGGGATGACACCGGAAAGATCTGAACGGCTGAGTGCCGTGCTGAATAAACGCCAGCCGAATATCACTGTTGTTTTGGAAAATGTGTTCGACCCGCACAATATTTCCGCGGTTATGCGCACCTGCGATGCAGTAGGCGTACAGGATATCTATGTCCTAAACACGATTATTCCCCGCCATAAGAAATGGGGCGATAAAAGCAGCTCTTCTGCGGCCAAATGGTTAACCGTTCACCAGTTCACAGATGTCGACCAATGTTTCGCCGCGCTAAGGTCAAAATTCGACAAGGTCTATTTAACACACCTTGCCGGTAATTCAAAGTCGTTATACGCGCTCGATCTCACTGAATCAGTTGCATTGGTTTTTGGCAATGAACACAGTGGTGTTTCGGATGAACTGATTTCAAAATGTGATGGAAACTTTATTATCCCACAGGTTGGAATTATCAGGTCGCTGAACATTTCTGTGGCCTGTGCAGTGAGCTTATATGAAGCTTACCGCCAAAAATCGGTTGCAGGTCACTATGACCAGGTTCAACTCAATCCCGAACGATATGCCATGTTACGATCAGAGTGGGGATTCCATGGCGAAGACCGGGGGGAATAAATTACACAGATCTGGTGAGCTCATATTTTAATCCTTCCAACAGAAACGTACAAACAGTTACACGATTTGCCGGGTCCGTTATTCCCTTGGCATGTGGTTTGTCAAACTTAGGCTTGGCAGGCTTAAGTAATGGGCAGAAAATTATCCATAGAATTTGTATTGTTACTTGTAACCCTTGTGGCTACAGGTATTTCATGTGATTCTATTGGTCAGAAAAAAAAATACCCCGATACGCCACTTTACGACTTAAGTCATCCGCATATCATTGATCTGCCTGAAGCGCTGGATGAAATATCCGGTGTTGCCTACTATCCTAAAGATACCAGTGTATTTGCAATTATTGACGAGGATGGTACTCTCTTCAAAATACCCATAATGCGGCCGAAACAGATCAGTTCCTGGCGCTTCGACAAAAGCCGTGATTATGAAGATGTAGTGCTGGTTGATTCCGTTTTTTATATCCTGGAAAGCGGCGGTGATATTTTCACTGTTCGGTTCAATAACAACGAAGTAGTTTCTGAGAAGGCGAATTTTTCAAACTTCTCAAAAAAATCTGATGAATTTGAATCGCTTTATTACGATCAGGATATCCGCAAACTGGTAATGGTTTGTAAAGACTGTAAGGAAGACTCCAAAGAAACAGTTACAGCGTTTTCATGGGCCATGGGTGACAGTTCCGAGGGTTATCAAAAGCTCTGGACTTATAACATGGATAAAGTGTTTAAAGCACTGGGCAAAGACAAAACAAACCTGAAATTCTCGGCTGCCTCCATTAATCCTTTCACAAAAGAGATTTACGCGATCTCATCCATCCATAGCGTGTTGGTTATTCTGAGTAAAAATGGAGAGGTCAAAGAAGTTTATCCGCTTGATCCCGGAATTTATAAACAGCCCGAAGGGATCACTTTCACTCCGCAGGGAGACCTCATTATCTCGAGTGAATTTGCAAATAATGGATTCGGACAGTTGCTCATTATGAAGAATAAACTTAAAGGCAGATGATAAAACGGTTGATCGTATGGAGTTTCTTTTTGTTAACCATTTTCAGAGTAGAAGCACAGGATAGTTTACAGGCGAGAATACTATTGATTGGGGATGCGGGGCAGCTTACAAATGGAGTTCATCCGGTGGTGGCAGCAGCACAAAAGCTTGTTCCCATGGATAAGAAAACTACCGTAGTTTATCTTGGAGATAATCTTTACAAAACCGGATTGCCCGATAATTCACTTCCAAATTATGCCATCGCAAAAGCTCCACTTGATTCACAGATCAGGATCACTTCAAACCCTGACGTAATAATTTATTTTATACCGGGCAATCATGACTGGGCAAATGGCGTATCTAACGGTTATGAGT
>JAEWDG010000186.1 GCA_023390215.1 Bacteroidota bacterium
GAGCGAACTTTATACTCCGGGGTATTCGCTATGTTAACGATTTTGAATATGAGAAAGCGATAGCTGATATGAACCGCAGCATCGCAGATAATATTGAGACAATTTTCCTCACCTGTTTGCCACAATATACTTCTGTAGCGTCTACCCTTGTACGTGATGTGTTGCGCAATGGGGGCGATGTTTCCAAATTTTTACCACCTGTTGTTAACCAGGATCTTAAACTCCATGTCTGATATAAAACCGGTATGGTTTAACCCCTTACTAAGTATTGAAGACCTGCGTTCAATGGGTACGGTTTTCATGAGCGCGTTCCTGGACATGCAATGGGAATCCCTTACACCGGATTCAATTTCGATGTCCATGCCTGTGGATGAAAGAACCAAACAGCCCTATGGCCTCTTACACGGAGGTGCCAGTTGCGCCCTGGCTGAAACGGTTGGCAGTGTGGCTTCATATCTCGTGATCGACAATAAAAAATTCATTTGTGTGGGCCAGGAAATCAGCGCCAGCCACGTAAAATCAGCGAAGCAGGGAAGGATAACTGCAACCGCCTCCCCGCTTCACCTGGGGAAATCAACCCATGTTTGGGATGTTCGGATCGTTGATCAAAATCACAGATTGATCTGTATCAGCAGGCTTACCGTTGCGATCAGGGAAAAAGCTCTATTCGAAAAATGAATCCAATAAATTTCTGATCGTTGCATAGGTTCGGGATTTCATTTCTTCTATCTCTTCCGGCCCCGTCCATCTAACTTCAATAATATCTTCTTCCGTTTGGGGAATAAGCGTTTTTCCTTCATTGGTCCTGAAATGAAACCACACCGTTTCTTTCAAAATATGTTTTCCGAATTCATCGTACAAGTGATAGGTAGAGCCCAGTTTTTTTACCAGTATCAGGCCACCCGCTCCGGTTTCTTCCCCGATTTCTCTTTTAGCGCAATCTTCTATCGTTTCGCCTTCATCGAGTTTCCCTTTAGGAAGGTCCCAGTACCCTCTTCTGAAAATAAAGAGAAACTTGCCCTCATTGTTTTCGACCAGGCCACCCGCGGCGGTTATCAGCATAAAATGATGAAAAAAAGTCTTTTTTAAAGCGTAGATGTCATCAGCCAGGAGTATCCCCGCGTGAAAATCAGTTTTGCGGATCTCATGCAGAAGAGCATTGATCGCATGTGCAGAAAGCTCATCGATCCAAACAACATCCGGGTGATGCCGCAAAGCATCGAGTTCATCGTCGATCTGGTCTGCGAGATAGATTGGCTTTTCCTGGTAATAA
The DNA here is from genome assembly GCA_023390215.1 of Bacteroidota bacterium. GTDB lineage: Bacteria > Bacteroidota > Bacteroidia > Chitinophagales > Chitinophagaceae > Ferruginibacter. Next base: position 1,274 of record JAEWDG010000186.1, read on the forward strand.
ACAGTTATTTTCATGCTGATGCAAATCTAATTTCAACGCCTCACTCTTATCCGTTCTCATGGCCTAACTTGCAAAAAAAATAAAATGGACAGAAAATCCAGTGAAGCAGCCGTAGCTGAGAAATTATTGCAGGTATCCGCAGTAAAGTTGCAGCCGGAACATCCTTTTACATGGGCGAGCGGCTGGAAAAGCCCGATATATTGTGATAACAGGCAGGTGCTTTCATTTCCCTTTGTACGGGATTTCATAAAATCAGAGCTCTGCAGTGTGGTATTTGAATCTTTTCCGGAGGCTAACGCATTGGCAGGGGTGGCCACAGCAGGTATTGCCTGGGGCGCCATGGTTGCTGATCAGTTGAAACTTCCGTTTGCTTATGTTAGGCCCAAACCGAAGGAACATGGTTTAAGTAATCAGATTGAAGGGAAAATAGGGATGGGTGACAAAGTTATTGTGGTAGAAGACCTGGTTTCCACAGGTATGAGTAGTTTAAAGGCAGTAGAGGCCATTAAATCAGCCGGGGCGGAAGTTGTAGGGATGGTTTCAATTTTTACATATGGATTTCCTCAGGCAGAAACCGCATTTGCCAACGCTGGCGTTAAACTTATTTCACTTACCAATTATGATCGTTTATTAGAAGTGGGACTTCAGAAGGAAATTTTTCAACCGGATCAGTTCAGTTTCCTGTTAAACTGGAAACAGGATCCCGGGGGCTGGACTAAATTGCAGGAAAGTAACTAGTATGGCAAAAACAATTTCAATACTGTTCGGACTGTTATTTATGAGTGTGACCGCTTTCTCGCAGGCTAAGCCGGGCAAAGCGATCATTCAAACCCCCGGCGTCAGATGTGAACTCTGCAAAGCCCGTGTGGAGAAATACCTGAGCAGCGAGTTTGGTGTGCGTTCAGTTAAAGTGGATCCCAAAAAAGGTACAACCACAGTAACCTGGCTGCCTGACCGGACTGATATTGAGACAATTAAAACAGCTATTGCAAACCTGGGCTTTGATGCTGATGATGTTACTGCTGAGCCGGATTCATACAAACGACTCCCGGTAACCTGCCAGAAGCATGTTCAGGATGGCGCTAAACCCTAGTCCTAAACTGCAGACCAATAAAATTGTAAAGCTCCGGAAGGAGCTTTTTTATTGATATAGAGAAAAATTCTGAACCGTTGTATAATCTACCGGGAAGTTCTTAAATACACCAGCTTTACCCACCTTCACGTTCCCCACCAACCTTACGTTAACAGATTTATTTAAAAGGGTGACCAAAGAGTTTTTCAGGAGATTCTTCATATCAACATCGATCCGGAGCGGGAGCACAAAAACATCTTTTTTCCTTACGGCAACCTGGAGATCTTGGGAAGAGTGACCCAGAAACATACTATCCACGAAAACATCCAGGTCTGTCCGGTTTAACTCAAGACCGAAATTATTTGGGTTGTAATACACCAGGTCTACATTAACCTGGGCAGCCGTGAAGCCCAGGTTGCTCACCTTAAGATTCCGAAATTCCCGGAATTCCAAATCTTTTGGCTCCCGACAGGATGACAGAATTAAGAAGACAAAGGAAATTACCAGGAGGGTGGGTGTGTAATGCTTCAACGTCACTTTATTTATGAATGTGAATGTAAGCTTTTTTAAACAGCCTCGGAAAATCAATATCCCAACACTAAGAATCTTAACATTCTTAAATTTCACGGCCTTGAGAATCATGAAAAATAGATACTAATATTTATCAAGCACATTAATTTAATATAGTTAGTTGATATTAAATAACTTAATTTATATTGATTCATAATTAATTATATTAATTAGCATTATTAGCATAACATTATATCGGGTATTTTGTAAGTGATATTATTGTAAAGTACACATCGAACATAATGGTTTTATATAAACTGATCTTCAATATAATATGAACGTTTACTAAATATTAAATTTAATTGATTAATTAAATTACATGAAATGATAATGTGAAATGTCAATTGTAGTTTGAATTGTCTTCCGTCAGAAATGAACTCAGGATGCTATCGCCTGATAAAAACGTAGATGACCCAGTTTATGATTTATGACAGTTTGTCTAAACCTAATCAAAGCCATCGGTTCACTATAAAAAGTATTCGGCTTGTTATATTAGTATAAGGGGTAGTTCCGGTAATCCATAGGTCTGGAGCCCCACGGTATAAAGGCGGGAATCGACAAAAGATGTTGAGCTCTGATTGAAGGATAAAATGAGGAGATTTTATAATGTTTAATTCCTTTGGCATTCGATTAATTAGAATCCTTCAGGTCGGGCAGAGTTTTAAAAAGATTTCAATGCTTTTAACGGAGAAAAGTAAAAAAACTCGAAACATGGTAAAATTACGGTGCGAAAACTTGCATTTCGGAAATCGGGATATTATGTTTGTATCAGAAATCGGAAATGAATCATTACCTCGATCATCCCGAATCTCTTAAGTGAATCCTCATCCCTCGATCAGCCTTATCCAATTTTTGCTTTAGGCACCTGTGTAGAACCGGAAATTTTCAAAACTTAAACCACAAAGAAAATGAACCGGATCTTTACGCTTTCTATTGCCCTCCTGGGTACTATCAACAGTAACGCTCAATTCGTAGCGAAAGCTGATTCAAAAGTTAAAATCGATCAATTCAACACCACAGTCAATCCAAATCGCTCGGTATACTCAAATTGGGTAACTGAACAGGAAGATAATCATGATTATTTTGAATTAGAGCGAAGTTTCAATAACAGGGAATTCAATACAGTCGCGTATATTCTCGGTGCGAAATCAACCGATGGAACGACAAGTTCATATGAATATAACGACAAGACCGCAGATCTGGCTGTTCAGAAAGTTGCTTATTATCGCTTAAAAGCCACAGACAAAGCAGGTGCGGTTAATTACAGTGAAGTGCGTTCGGTAAAGTTGGAAACTGTCTGCGACAAGCCTGTAAGCGTTGCGCCGAATCCGTTCCAGGACAAAGTTTCCGTAAAATTTTCCTCTGAGCTGGCTACAACCGCCAATGTGCAAATTTTCAGTGTAACCGGGCAGGTTGTTTATCAGTCGAACAAGAACATTTCTAAAGGTTTCAATAACATTTCTCTTGATAACCTTTCGTCGATCAAACCCGGAATGTATATTCTGCAGGTGATGACCAATGGCCAGGTGATCAGCAAAGAGAAACTGGTAAAATACTAATGCCTGACAGGGAGGGCTGCTGCCCTATACAGTAGCTCTCCATTTTTCAAAATTCTATCGACTTGAACAGTCTAAAAAAAATATATGATTTTCTTCGTAAGCAGTTTTTCCCAGAAATAAAAACAGGAAGGCTGCAACCAATTCCGGTAAGAAATTTAAACCCCATGTCTTTCCGGAAACGTAAGAAAATATAAGAGGTTTTCTTTGGGGGTTACAGAATCGAGAGATTCTTAACAAGGAGCAGCATTTCTATGCAGCTCTTTTTTTATTGTTCAAATCTGGCTTCGGGAATATAGATCACAGAACTATCTCCATGCGCGCTTATCAAAGAATCAGGTAATTGGGTTTCTTTAATTTTCCAGAGCAATTTCATCTTATACATTCCGGAATCGGCCACCATTAAATAGTGCGAGGTCACGATCATCCCTGATTCTGCATCTTCTTCTCTAATGGTAATTTCTTTCGGCGCCGGGGTTTCAGTTTGCGAAACATTGATTAACTGATAAGGATCATTTAAGTTCTGTTCTTGAACTCCTTCAGACTTTGCTTTAATTTCCAAAGGACGGCTTATGGCATTTTTTTCTTTGAAAAGGGTTTTTACAATTTCTTTGTTCTCTGGTTTGTCCGCCTCAGTTACTGGTTCGGTTTGAACCACGCTGATAAAATCTTCAGATGTTTTTGCTTTTACTACCTGAAAAGCGCCGGGAATATTCGGGGCAGGACTATTTGTTATAATCCAGACCAAAGCAAGGGTAGCCAGGAAAACACTGGTCAACGAAAACCAAATCTTCTTTTTTTGAAATGCAGGGTAGGAATCCCGCATATCCAGAATGCGGTTTTTTAATTCGCCTGGTTTCCTGCCCGAAACAGCCAGCACAAAAGCAGGTTCCTGCATTTTTATTCTGGCCGATTTATAAAGTGCAGATGCATAATCAGCGATGTGATAATTATAGTCCAGAACCACTGCATCGCAATTCCTTTCACGGGTTTTTCGCAACTGTGAAGTGAGATAGTAAATACCGGGGTTGAAAAAAAACAGGTTTTCGGCAAGAATCGCACACCAGTTCAGGAAATAATCTAAAGAGCGAATATGCTCCAGTTCATGTAATATTATCGCCTCTGCTTCTTTAACGCTCAGATGATTGACCAGCGCCACGGGTAAAAGTATCACAGGTCTCAAAAATCCAAACGTCACCGGTCCGCCAACTTTTTCAGACAGAAAAACCTTCACTTTCCTTTTGATACCCAGATGCAGCGCGGTGTGATCCGCGAAAATACGGAGATCAACCGGTGCTTTTTTATAGCCTGTTTTTACCGAATTGTGAAACTTCAACCAATGTAAAAAAGTGCGCAAGATGAGACCGGATGCGATCGCGATATAAATCCAGCCTGCCAAAAACTCAAAACGGATGCTGATATCTGAAAAAAGAGCAATTCCCGGAATCACCAGATCTGAAGCCGGTTTCCAGAGAAAAAAACAAAATGTAATGATCGACAAAAAGAATTGGGAGATTATTCCCAGGCCAGCCATATTACGCAGCGTGTGGGGATGTATATTTCTCC
>JAEWDG010000191.1 GCA_023390215.1 Bacteroidota bacterium
ATAAAGACAATGTAGCACCCCAGTTTTGCTGGTACAAATTTACTTTTGCCAATAAAGTTCTTGCCGCACCCGAAGTGGCTCTTCCGGGGAAATCTAGCCATTCTACAGGAAGCGTATTTGATGCAAATGTCAAATCTTCAATGATGAATGCATAGATATCATCGCTGCTTGATTTAGCTATCTGTGCATCTGTAGGCGAATTTATCTTGAAGTCAATTTTCGGGATATCTCCGAAAGTTCTTACCATTTCAAAATAGGTGTACGCTCTCCAAAATTTTGCTTCAGCAACATTTTTCATTGATGCATCATCTGTAAGATTCTCTTCTTCAGCTTTAACAATGATGTCGTTGCAGAGATTGATCATCGCATAGTGTTTATCCCAATAAAGTCCGGCACCCCAGTCATCTTTTACATATTGGAAATTGTCATAGGTCTGATGCCATGCAGTTGCACCGGGATCCGCAACGATCTCCGCATCATCTGAGCGAAAGCCGTTCATCGCAAGCCAGGGTATATTTTGCATACCGTCTCCTACGAAAGGTTCAGCAGCAGAGTTTCGAAGTGCTCCATATAATCCCAGTGTAGGACTTTCCAAAGCTCCCACCTGTGTATCGTTGACCGTTGAGGAAAGCGGTTGGCGATCCAGGAATTTTTTACATCCTGAAAAGGCCAGAACAGCTGCCGCACCGATCAACATATTAATTGCGAGCAATTTTGTCTTTTTCATATTAAGATTTTTTCAGTCTAATTAAAAGTTTACATTAAGTGAAACCGTTGTAACCCTTGGTAATGCACTTGATGAGTTACCATAGTCAACCCCAAACTCTGTTGCTGATCCTCCGAATTCGGGAGAATATCCGATATTATTTTTCCAGGTCTTAAGGTTTTGAACGCCTACGGCCAAACGGGCATTTTTAATTCTCAAAGCAGATGGAAGGTTTGAGAAATTATAACCAATAGATAAGTTTCTGATACGGAAATAAGAACCATCTTCAATTCCGTATGTGGAAGGCGCTCTGTTTATCAAGTGCAACGCATTAACAACAGGAACCGTTGCAGATGATCCCGCAGTTGTCCATCCTTCGGTATAATAGGCCGGATAATTATAGGTTGAGTTTTTCTGTTCGGAAGTACCCCAAACACGATATACTTCATTTCCATAAACACCCGCGAGGTCGAGACCCAGATCAAAGCCTTTGTATTTGAAATTCACATTAATTCCATAGGTGAAATCCGGTGTAGGATTTCCAATTTTTGTGCGGTCTGCATCCGTTATCTGACCATCGCCATTGATGTCTTTGTATTTCAGATCTCCGGGTTTGGCACCTCCACCATTAATTGTGCTCACCGGTGAGTTCAGGATGTCTGCATAACTTTGATAGATTCCTTCAACCACCAGCCCGTAAAAATAACCGATGGGATATCCGGTCTCTACCCTTGCTGGACTTTGTATACTTGAGGAAACGCCGCCGATATTATAAGCAAGGTTTGTAACCTTGTTGTTATACGTTGTGAAATTTCCGCCCACGGTGATGTTCATGTCTTTTCCAAGCGGATGCGTATAATCGGCAGACAGTTCCAGCCCTCTGTTTTTAATGGATCCATAATTATCAAGTAGAGGCAGTGATCCATTTATACCGGGTATTAATACCATTAAATCTTTCGTATTCTTGATATAATAAACCGCATCGAAATGCAACCTGTGATTTAAAGCCTCTCCTTCAAATCCAAATTCTGAAGTGGTAATGGTTTCCCAGTGAAGATTCGGATTGAAAGAATAGTTAGGAGACGATACAGGTACCAGCGTTCCGCCAAATACAGCAGAAGAGACGTTAGAAGCAGATGGATAAGCGGGGTAGGCGAGTCCAGCAGGGTTGAAATTACCTAACTCTCCTACAGATCCTTTTAATTTCAACATATTAAAGATCTTCTGATTCTGCATGAACCGCTCTTTGCTGATTTCCCATGCCAGACCGGCTGCCCAGAAATCCTGTCCTTTCTTTTTGTAGTCAGTATTTATCTGGCTTGCAAAGTCTTTTCTGTAACTCGCAGATACAAAATATTTCGACTTGTAATTATACATTACGCGACCGAGATACGAAACCGTTGCATATTCGTTTTGATTAGAATTTGAATTTGCAGTGGAACGGTCTCCAAAACCTGAATAGATATACCAGAAACGTGGATCATTAGGAATGATCGCACGGTCAACCTGGCTTTGTCCGATTGTAGCCTGTAGCCATTCGTATTTGTGGTAATAGGTTGTAAAGCCTCCGGTTACACTTAAAGAATGCTCACTGAATTTTTTCTTAAATGTGGCGGTATAATCCTGCTGGAAATTAGAAATGTCTTCTTTTTCCTGTGTTACGCCGGTTAGCCTGTTTTTCGCAATAACCTGAGCGCCTTCCGGCAAGGTTGGATCATATAAATTATAGAGCGGTGTATAGGTTCTGTTGTTACGGAATCCCATATCACCATATACTGCTCCACGCAACGTCAGCTCTTTAATCGGGTTCCATTCCAGGAAGAAGTTTGCTATTACGCGATTTCTTACGTCTATTTTTTTGTCCCAGTTATTTTCAAGTGTTGCCAGTGGATTTGTTTCAGAGTTCTGAATGATCGGCGTTGAGGAATATAAATTATAGTAGCCGGAATCTATACCATATGGATTCCTGCTGTAAATTGATTTCGTATCTGATGAAATGATTGGTAACGCGCGGCGTGCCTGTTCAAGTGCTCCGCTGTTGTAAGGCAGGCGTTCTCTCTGCATGATCACACCAATTCCCATTTTAAGCTTATTGCTGATCTTTAGTTCATCATTGAAGTTCACATTAAAACGGTCGTAACGGGTGTGTTTAACAATACCTTCATCATATGCATAACCGAACCCAAGATGTAACCTGTTACGGTCGCCACCGGCATCCAGGCTAAGGTTATTGGTATTGAAAATTGCAGTTCGTGTTACAGCATCGATCCAGTCTGTATTACCTGTATATGCGCTCATGCCGGGACCACCAACATTATTTACGAAATTATAAAGTGACAACAATGTTGGATCTTCTGCAATTTGATTATTGGCTTCTGTTGTTAACAACTGGCGGAATTGAGCGCCATTGGCAAGTTCAATTTTATCAACCAGCTTTTTAAAGCCCAGCGAACTATTCAAATTTATATTGATACCGGCTGCTCTTCCTTTTTTTGTGGTAACGATGATCGCACCACCTGCTCCTTTAAATCCAAAAATCGCAAGGGAAGAAGCATCTTTCAAAACCTCAATACTTTCGATATCATTTGGATTTACAAAATCAATATTGTCTGCAAAGATTCCGTCAACAATATACAGGGGATTGGTAGTTCCTATACTTGCTGTACCGCGAATACGTATATCAGGCGTAGAACCGGGATCTCCGTTGTTCGTAACCTGCAAACCTGCCACCCGCGACTGAAGTGAAGATAATGCATTGGTATTAGGTTGTCTTGCCACCACTTCACCCTGAACTTTAGTGATTGAGCCCGTTAGATCACGGCGGTTAGCAGTACCATATCCGATTACAACCACTTCATCTCCCTTAACCGCTGAAGGAGTTAAACTAACGTCAAGGCTTGTACGACCGGCAACAGCGATTTCCTGTGTTTCGTAGCCAATGCTGCTGATCACCAGCGTTGCATTGTCTTCCACCGTAATCGTATAGTAACCGTTTGCATCCGTAGCCACACCATTTCTTGTACCTTTTTCAGCAACGGTTGCACCCATCACCGGTCCATCCGGACCAGTAACGCGCCCTTTCACCACGATCTTCGCGTTTTGAGCCGCCATCACCAGGATCACATTGTTATCCATCGTTTTGTAAGTGAGGTTAGCACCCACAAACAAACTGTTCAGTGATTCATTGATGGTTAAGTTGTTTGCAGAAAAATCAACTTTCTTCTTCAGATCTTTCAACTTTGAGTTGAACAGAAAGCGGTAATCTCCTTCGTTTTCGATCATCTTAAGAATTTTTCTGATCTCGGTTTGCTTCACACTCAGATTAACGGTTTGACCCATGGTTGGGTTAGCGCTAACCTGAAAGGTCGCAACGAGAAGGAATACGGCGACTAGCTTCATAACAAGCAGAGTTTTGAGAAGCGTCCCAGACCAGTTAAGGTGGCCATGTAGTACACTTTTTTGCATAATCTTGGTTTTGGCGTTAATAAAAATACTGTCGTATTTTTTTATTTTCGGTTTTACAAATATATTCCCAATCAATGGGGTATTAACATAATGCTAACTTTTTTGTTTTTCAAAAATGCGCACTTCCCTTCCTTCAATCGCATATCCAAACGGCACCAGGTACTGGAGCATTTTCAAAGCTTCATCAATGTTCTCATTCACGAATGAGCCGGTTAATGTATAATCGGCAAGTTTCGAACTTTCAATCCGGATATTGACGTTATACCATTTTTCCATTTGGCTGGCAATATCAGTTAAGCGGGTGTCTTCAAATACGAGTTTATTATATACCCATGCTGTTTCAACAATCTCACTATCAGGCCTGTTTCTTTTAACGGCTTTGATCAGGACCGCATCTGCCAGGTCGACGTGACTGGTTTTACTATCGCCCTTAACCAGGAGCGGTTCCAGATTTTTATTGAAAACCAGTTTTTCATGTGGCTTCAACATTAATTTAGGCGCATCCGTGCGGCCAGGGCGGGTAACTTCGATAGATCCATGAACCAGGGTGGCCTCGATCGTAGGATCGGCTGCATACGATTTCACATTGAACGCCGTACCC
>JAEWDG010000212.1 GCA_023390215.1 Bacteroidota bacterium
CCATTTGAGGGATAGCCCTGGGTGATACGAAGCTGCCATAATCAAGCGTGTGAAACCCGGCTTGCAATAATAAATCAATATACCTGATCTTCTCCTCCGTGGGAATTTGATAAGGCCATCCCTGCATTGCATCCCTGGGACATTCAACCAGGTGCAGATCCTTTGACGCGGTCATGCGGCAAATTTAGATCAAACGGAGGCAATACAGGCATCGAGTTTCTGACGGAGTTTATTGAAAAATTTCGCCCTTTCCTTCTCACCAACGCCGCTGATCATCGCGGATTTTTTCATCAGGTTTTTGAGGTTACGAAACATGTTTTGGTTAAACTGCGGATCAGTGGTACCCAGAAAATATAAGACGGAGTGATTCAAAAAAGAGATCAATTGTCCATTCATCTCGGCAGCAAAAGTATTATCGCCCAGTATAAGGTCGTTTACAAAAACCCGGTAACTGCCCGAATCAGATGTGGGTGTCTTGCCCGGGAGGAATTTCAGCTCCAGTTCTGCCTGTCTCTCCAAATGGTTGACCAGTTCTTTTAATTTTTCATACAGCAGTTTTTCGGTGGCTTCCGTTTCAAACGCGCCGGAGTCTCTGTAAAAACGGATCTGACGAAGCGTACTGTTTATGCTTTCCAGATTCCAGATTTCTGTTACGGGAATCCTGTTATACGTTTCAATAATCTGCCTTGAAACAGGGAAATACGCGTCGAATCGCGGATCATCGATACGGAATTTCACCGACCTCAGCGATTCATTATGCAGGATGGATTTGTTCCATAGATAAAATTTGAAAGCTGCGAGTTCCGGAATCAAGAACTGATCGAATGGAGGAATATCCTTAAGGAGAAAATATATGTGTTTGTTTTCGTACTGATCAACCATCATGAGTTGCTTCAGCATACTCCCGAGGTAATCTTCAAAAACCGTGGCCGAATCCATATCTATCCTGCCATGGAAAATAATGGAATCAGATTTTATATCAAGCGCATGATCCAGAGAAATATTAAAACTGGAGCAAAGAACCGAAGCCTCCTCAAGACTTAAAAGTTTTTCTCCTCTAATGCGGCGGTAGGCGCTGTCATTACTTATATGTAAACACTCCGAAACTTCATCTACCAGTGAAAGATGAGGCGCCAGCCTGGCTTTTACCTCCTGGAAAAGCAGTTTTTGTATGTTGTCGGCGGTCATTTTATTTGGCAGAATACAATAATAACAAAAGGAGATTCTGGCAATATTTCCTAATTATCTCCGGGTATCACTGGTTAAATTAAGGATTTTGCTGATAACTTTCTTTCCGGGTAGTGTCTCAGATATATTTTCCCATTAATCTGTGGCTGCCGCGCAAACCCGTTTCATCCGGCGCAAATCGTTTTCTAGTTTCGATCATACAAACCAATTAACATGAAACATATATGTAGTTTGCTGCTTTTATTGATCTCATGTCAATCATTCTGCCAAACGAGATTAAAAGATTCAATGTCGAAATACGATTATTACGAATTACGGGCAAACAGGTCGCAAAATGTAGGATTAGGGTTGCTAATCGGTGGTGCTGCGGCTGGCGGCATCGGGTTAGCCATAGGTGCCCGAGCCGAATCAAGTTTTGATGATGCGCTTACTGGTGGAATTATTTTCATTGCAGGGGCCGCCTCCATTATCGCCTCGGTACCGGTTCTCATTTCAAGCTCGGTAATGCGGCATAAGGCACGACTGGTTCTTGATAAACCGAAACCTTTGAGCGGATTTCATAATGGGCGTGGCAACGACCTGGGATTGTCGTTAAAGATAGATCTCAGCAGGTAACGTGCATTAAAGTCGTTGGCGCGAGACTTCATAAAGAATAACGCCCGCCGCAACGGAAACATTCAGTGATTCGAACCCCCCGGGCATAGGTATGGAAAACTGTTCATCGCAATATTCCAATAATGCAGGATAAATACCTTTTTCTTCACCACCTAATACCACGGCAGCAGGAACAGAAAAATCACAAGCCGTTACCGGAGTTGCTGCTTCCATTTCACTGGCATAAACCCGGATTCCGTTCAGGTGCAATTCATCAACAGCTTTCATTAAACTGTTCACACGGCAAACAGGAATTTCTTCGAGCGCACCCGCGGAAGTGAGGATAGCATCTTCATTTAATGCACCAATTCCTTTAACCGGTATCACGATGGCATGAACACCAAATGCTTTTGCACTGCGCGCGATGGCGCCTATGTTTCGTATATCTGTGATGCCATCCAGCAACAAAACCAGGGGCGTTTCCCCTTTGTCAACAATAAAAGAGATCACATCCTGTAGCTCCTGGAATTGAATTTTTGAAATCTGCGCTACACACCCTTCATGATTAAATACATTCAGATTATTGATCTTTTCAACCGGCACTTTGCTAACTGGAACATTTTGTTCGTGCGCCAGTTTGCGTATGTCATCTATCGCCTCTCCCTGCACATTTGCCTGCAAAAAAATCTTCTCCAGAGCTTTCCCCTCTCTTAGCGCGGTGAGGACAGCCTGCCGGCCTACGATCAATTGATTTTTTTTCGGACGGCTATGCTGGTGCCTGAATTGTTTCATCATTGCAAATATATTTAATAAAAAGCCCCGCCTATTGACGGGGCAAATGCTTTATGGTTCTTAAATTATTTCAGCCCGAAAGCTTTCTTAACGTCTTTTACCGCGTCAAGTTTTTCCCAGGTAAATAATTCAACCTTTTTCTTAATTGATTTTCCATCGGGAGAGTTGAATGTTTTTTCAACCACTTCATTCTTTCTTCCCATATGCCCATAAGCGGCAGTTTCACTATAGATGGGGTTACGAAGTTTCAAACGTTGTTCAATGAAATATGGACGCATATCGAAGCATGACATCTTCATGATCTGCGCAGCGATCTCTCCATCATTCATATCCACTTTGGATGTGCCAAATGTATTCACATTGATGCTTGTAGGTTGCGCCACACCAATTGCATAAGAAACCTGCACCAGCACTTCGTCGCAAAGGCCGGCAGCTACCAGGTTTTTAGCGATGTGACGGGTCGCGTAAGCAGCCGAACGGTCAACCTTACTCGGGTCTTTTCCGCTGAACGCACCACCACCATGCGCGCCTTTCCCGCCATAGGTATCTACAATGATCTTGCGCCCCGTAAGGCCTGTATCACCGTGAGGACCGCCAATCACGAACTTACCTGTTGGATTGATATGGTATTTGATTTTGTTATTGAAGAGGTGTGCGTACTTAGGATATTTCGCTTTTACCCTTGGGATCAGAATATTGATAATGTCTTTTTTGATCTTAGCCAACATAGCGTCATCTGACTTTCCGAAATCATCGTGTTGGGTTGAAACCACGATCGCGTCGATGCGCACGGGCTGGTTGTTGTCATCATATTCCAGCGTAACCTGGCTTTTCGCGTCGGGACGCAGGTATTTGATCTCTTTATTCTCGCGACGGATCGCCGCAAGTTCTTCCAGAATTTTATGTGCAAGGTTTAATGCGAGCGGCATATAATCCTCTGTTTCATTGGTTGCATAGCCAAACATCATTCCCTGATCACCTGCACCCTGCTCTTCTTTTTTCTTCCGGTCAACGCCCTGGTTGATGTCGCTCGACTGTTCATGAATTGCAGAAAGAATACCGCAGGAATTTGCTTCGAACATGTATTCGCTTTTGGTATAACCGATCTTACGGATCACTCCACGGGCAATTTCCTGTACGTCGAGATAGGCTTTACTTTTTACTTCTCCGGCCAATACAACCTGACCGGTGGTAACCAGCGTTTCACAAGCTACTTTGCTGGAAGGATCGAAAGCGAGAAAATTATCAATCAGCGCATCACTGATCTGATCCGCTACCTTGTCCGGATGACCTTCGCTCACTGATTCTGAAGTAAATAAATATGGCATGGGTTCTGTTTTTTGAGGTGCAAATATAAGATGGATGTTCTGCCTTACAAAAGCAGTGTGAAACTGATTATTAACGGGATGTGCATATTCCTATTTCAAAACGGAATACACCACCCTTAACCGCATTTTATATAATGGATTTGTTCCATCGCCAACCCGCACCCTGCCATCGGCAACGCGGTTCGCATAAGTGATATAGCCTGAGTTATACTGCGGATATTTAAAGCTGTATGCAGGGAATAAACGGAAGCCGTAATTATAGCCTCCGGTTTTAACCATATTCTGAATATAGCGGCTGATGTTGATGTTGTAATATGTTATCTGCTCTCCTGTTGGTCCCACTTTTCCTCTCGCGAATCCACCATAATATCCGAAATCGATACCACCTGAAGGGAAGAATGATGTGGCTCCGTCGGGATTATATGCATATGAAGGATTAAGATCGAAGTAAACCGGCTTATAATGAGGCGGTGTAATATTCACCGAATCTTTCAAATCGAGGTACATATAGGCCGGTGGTTTCATGATGCCATCCAAAGGATCCGGAATGGATTCGATGATAAGCTCTGCCCGATGAACTATTCTGTTCGAATAACCTGTGAGCCCGGGAATACTTAAATTAGCATACGTACCAGGCTGAGCCTGTAAATAAATCTCTCCCGGCGAAGGACTTGCTGAAGGCGTACCTGCCCGGTTTCTTGCGATATAATTTGCAGAGGCAGACCTGGTAAGATTAATTGCAGGTGACGCAACCGACACCATATAAAAAGAAGTGTACACCGAATCAAGGTGAGCGCCATTTTTCCTGCGATAATGTACTTCCAGTTTTGTATTGGTATCAGCAACATTCAGATAGATCAATCCGTTTCCTGTTCCCGGCAAAGCTGAAATCGCCAGTCCTGTAAATTCTCTTCTGAAAACTGAATCGCTGTAAAATGCATGATTACCCGCGCCAGCCGCCAAACTATCGCTATTGAATAACCGCGAAGCATACATAGTGCTGTCCAGTTTTATGCGGATCTGGTATTGAACAGAATCCCTTCCATTAGAATATTTAATGAAATTGGAAAGATTGCGAACATCTACTGTTTTCACCGGCGCGATTTGCGGGCCCAAATTGGCGGGCTGATAAGTTGTAGGCCAGGTTGTACTTATCGAATCACGGAACTGTGTATCGTTGATCTCATTCACCACCAGTTGCTGGGGAATGGAACTGTCACCATAGAAACCCGTATAATTTAAACAAAGTACAACAGAGTCGAGGCTTCCTGCAAACAACGAATCTTTTTTCGGAAAACCGTAAGGGAAACGATCGGGTTTGATTTGCAGAAATAATTTAGCTTCTGTTGTTCCAAACAAAGGATCATTGGTAATATTCCCGAGTACATGCTCGGCTGATAATGGTACCAGGGTTGTGTCTGTATAATCAGACTGCGTGGCAATTACTTCAAATGTGTCGGCAAATGTATTTACATTATCTACCGCGGGAATGAGATCACTACCCAGTGTAGTTGTGTCGAGTTTGGTACAGCTAAGGATGAACCCAAATAAGCCTGTAATGAGGAGAAGAGCAGGAACTGAAAATCTGCGCACTTGTATAATTAGTTGATTGATAAACTATTGGGCAAGGTCGCTATATAATTGCAAATAGTCTGTTAAATCACCTTCCGCGTTGTAGGCAATAACGCGTTTGCCTTTCACTTTGGAAAATTCTTCTGCCAGTTTTTTGTCAACATTATCGGAACCAAAACTGATCGCATCTGCAAATGTGGCACCGCCCCTGAACATCGCGACGTTGTTCGCTTCTTTAA